>JBKEBN010000085.1:0-88908 GCA_047973175.1 Leucobacter sp. | reverse complement strand
GACGGTTGTCGCTCTGGTGACAGGAGCGCTCGTACTTGCACCGGTCACCAGCGCATTCGCGACGGAGACGGAAGTCGAAGCGCCCACCACCGTTGTTCCTGAATCGCAGGACGCACAGTCGCAGGATTCCGAGACGGAAGCACCCGAGAGCGCGGAGGATCAGGAAGCGGCCGAGACCGCGACCGACGAGGCCCCGGAGAGCGCCCCGGCTGAGCAGGCTCCCAGCACGGCGGCTGCCGCCAAGTCGCAGGAGGCTCCGCAGACCGCCGGTGCGGCCGCTGCCGCAGACGCCCCCGTCGACGTGCAGATCGCGGGCAAGGCCGTTGTGGGCGAGAAGCTGCAGGCCAGCGCCGTGCTCCAGAATTCGAACGGCGTCACGATCGACAAGGCGAACACGACCTACACCTGGAAGGTCGACAACACCAACGTCGCTGAGGCCGCGAGCTACAAGGTCAAGACCGCAGACTTCGACAAGGAGATCGAGGTCGTGGCCAACGTCACCCTTTCCGCGAGTGGCGCGCTCGCCGCGGCGAAGAAGACGGTCTCCAAGAAGACCTCCAAGGTTCAGAAGCAGAAGGCCTCGGTCAAGGCCAAGGTGAAGGTTTCGGGCAAGGCTCTCGTCGGCAAGACGCTGAAGGCCAAGACCAAGATCGTCAAGAAGTCCAAGGGCGTCAAGGTCCAGAAGAGCTACACCTGGTACGCCAACGGCAAGAAGGTGGCGACCGGTCAGCGCTACAAGGTCAAGGCGAAGGATCGCAACAAGCGCATTCGGGCCGTCGCCAATCTCACCTGGAGCGCGAACAGCACCTTCCAGGCCGGAAGCAAGCAGACGAAGTCCTCGAAGACCAAGAAGGTCAAGAAGCAGAAGGCCAAGGTCAGCGCCAAGCTGAAGCTCTCGGGCAAGGCAGTCGTCGGCAAGACGCTGAAGGCCAGGGCGATCGTCAAGAAGCCCGGTGACCTGCGCGTCAAGAACACCTTCACCTGGTACGTCGACGGCAAGAAGGTCAAGACGGGCAAGCGCTTCAACGTGAAGTCGCAGCACGCGGGCGCATCGATCAAGGTCGTCTACAAGGCCAAGTGGGGCTCGAAGAAGTACATCAAGGGCAGCAAGGAGCGCGTCAAGACGCGCAACGTGCCGATGCCGTCGCTCGGACCCACCATCACCGCGGGTGCCAAGTCGCAGCTCGGCGTGGGCCAGGACTGCACGGCGCTGGTCGAGAAGGCGCTGCGTGCCGCGGGCATCCCCGCCGGCGACCTCGGCACCATGATCCACGAGTACACGGGTCTTGGCGGCAAGACTGTCAGTGGCCCGCAGCCGGGCGACGTGTTCATCTGGCAGGGCCGCCACGTCGCGATCTACATCGGCAACGACATGGCCGTGCACGGCGGTTTCGGTGGCACCACCAAGATCGGTTCGGCTTACCAGGACGGCACGCCGAGCGCCATCGTTCGCTTCGCGTAAGCGACGCGCATCGGCCGCGGCTCTCTGAGCCGCAGGACTACGCGAAAGGGCGGGGTTTCGACCCCGCCCTTTCGCGTCTGCGATCAGTGAGGCGACATCGCCCGGTGGCCGGTGGACGGGGGCGGCGAACCGGTGCGCTAGGCTGGGAGCATGGCGCGGTTCAGTCCTCTCGAGTGGCCGGTGTTCCGGCAGCTGCGCTCGCCCGATCACTTCGGGCGAGGCGAGGCCGTGATGTCGCGCAAGACGCGCGAGGTCGCCCCGCGCACCGCCACGGCCGATCGCGTCGCCCGCAGCGTGTGCCCCTACTGCGCGGTGGGGTGCGGTCAGCGGGTCTTTGTCAAAGACGAGAAGGTCGTGCAGATCGAGGGCGATCCCGATTCGCCGATCTCGCGCGGTCGGCTCTGCCCCAAGGGCTCTGCCAGCGAGCAGCTGGTGAACTCCGCCAGCAGGCAGACCGAGATTCTCTACCGCGCGCCGTACGCGAGGGAGTGGCAGAAGCTCTCCCTGAACACGGCCATCGACATGATCGCCGACCGCTTTCTCGAGTCGCGCAAGCGATGGTGGCAAGATCACGACGAGCACGGTCGTCCGGTGCGTCGCACCATGGGCATTGCGGCGCTCGGCGGCGCGACGCTCGACAATGAGGAGAACTACCTCATCAAGAAGCTGTTCACGGCGGCCGGAGCGATCCAGATCGAGAACCAGGCTCGCATATGACACTCCGCCACGGTTCCCAGTTTGGGAGCCTCGTTCGGCCGGGGCGGCGCGACTCAACCGCTGCAAGACATGGCCAATGCGGATTGCATCGTCATCCAGGGATCCAACATGGCCGAGTGCCACCCCGTCGGATTCCAGTGGGTGACTGAGGCCAAGGCACGCGGCGCGAGGATCATTCACGTCGACCCGCGCTTCACGCGCACCTCCGCGGTGGCAGACAAGCACATCTCGATTCGTGCGGGCTCCGACATCGTGCTGCTCGGGGCGCTGATCAACTACGTGATCGCGAACGACAAGTGGATGCGCGAGTACGTCGTCGCCTACACGAACGCGGCGACGATCGTGAGCGACGAGTTTCGCGACACCGAAGACCTCGACGGACTGTTCTCGGGCTACAACCCCGAGAACGGCACCTACGACCCGTCGAGCTGGGGGTACCGTCGCACCGGAAATCGCAGGGCACCGGCGAGCGACGACGCGGCTTCGAGCGACGGCACCGACACGCTGCAGGAGGCGGCCGGGCTGGGCGATCAGTACGGCGATGGCGGGCCGGCGGTAGACGCCGACGTGCTGACCGACGAGACGCTGCAGCATCCGCACACCGTGTTCCAGATCTTGAAGCGCCACTTCTCGCGCTCCACGCCCGAGATGGTGCGCGAGGCCTGCGGCATCTCCGAGGCCGACTTCGGCTACCTCGCTCGCTCGATCACCGAGAACTCGGGGCGCGACCGCACGACGTGCTTCGCCTACGCGGTCGGTTGGACCCAGCACACGATGGGTGCGCAGTTCATTCGCACCTCTGCGATCCTGCAGCTGCTGCTCGGCAACATGGGGCGGCCGGGCGGCGGCATCATGGCGCTGCGCGGTCACGCGAGCATCCAGGGCTCCACCGACATCCCCACGCTGTTCAACCTGCTGCCGGGCTACCTGCCGATGCCGAGCTCGGACAAGGAGACGCTGCGCGACTACATCGGTGCCATCTCGGCACCCGATCAGAAGGGCTACTGGGCCGACGCCGACGCCTACACCGTGAGCCTGCTCAAGGCGTGGTGGGGCGACGCGGCGACGCCCGAGAACGACTGGGGCTTCGACTACATGCCCCGCATCACGGGCCCGCACGGCACCTACCAGACCGTCGGCAAGATGATGGACGACGAGATCGACGGCTACTTCATCTTCGGTCAGAATCCGGCGGTCGGATCGGCTCACGGACGCCTGCAGCGCCTCGGCATGTCGCACCTCAAGTGGCTGGTCGTGCGAGATTTCGCCCTCATCGAGTCGGCGACCTGGTGGAAAGACAGCCCCGAGATCCAATCCGGTGAGCTGCGCACCGAAGACATCGAGACCGAGGTCTTCTTCATGCCCGCCGCGAACCACGTCGAGAAGTCGGGCACCTTCACGCAGACGCAGCGCATGGTGCAGTGGCGGCACCAGGCGGTGCAGCCGCCGGGGCAGGCGCAGAGCGAGCTCGATTTCTTCTACGAGCTGGGGCTGCGCATTCGCGAGCGTCTCGCCGACTCCACCGACCCGCGCGATCGGCCGCTGCTCGACCTCACGTGGGAGTATCCGCTCGACGAGCACGGCAACCCCGATCCCGAGGCCGTTCTCGCCGAGATCAACGGCTGCCACCTCACCGGCGAGAAAGCCGGGCAGCCACTCTCCTCGTACACGGAGATGAAGGCCGACGGCTCGACCTCCGGCGGTTGCTGGATCTACACGGGCGTGTACGCTGAAGGCGTCAACCGGGCGGCCCTGCGCACCCCGCGCAGCGAGCGCGGGCCGTTCGACCAGGGTTGGGGTTGGGTGTGGCCGGCAGACCGCCGCATGCTCTACAACCGCGCCTCGGCCGATCCCTCCGGCAAGCCCTGGAGCGAGCGCAAGAAGTACGTCTGGTGGGACGAGGATCAGCAGCGTTGGGTCGGCGACGACGTTCCCGACTTCCCGGCGGGTCTCGCCCCCGATGCCCGACCTGAGCCCGGGCTCTCGGGGCCGGCGGCGCTCTCCGGTACCGATGCGTTCATCATGCAGTCCGACGGCAAGGGGTGGCTGTACGCGCCGAAGGGCCTCGTCGACGGCCCCCTGCCGACGCACTACGAGCCGCAGGAGTCGCAGGTCGCGAACCCCCTCTACAGCCAGCAGAAGTCGCCGACGCGACTGACGATGAACAGCACCGACAACCTGAGCGCCCCGAGCGACGACGAGCCGGGGGCGAAGGTGTACCCGCACTCGTTCACCACCTACCGGCTCACCGAGCACCACACGGCCGGCGGCATGAGCCGGTGGCTGCCCTACCTCGCCGAGCTGCAGCCCGAGATGTTCTGCGAGATCTCGCCCGAGCTGGCGGCGGAGGCCGGGCTTGAGCCGTACGGCTGGGCGACCATCATCTCGCCGCGCTCGGCGATCGAGGTCAAGGTGCTCGTCACCGACCGCGTCAAGGCCATCACGGCCGGCGGGCGCACGGTGCATCAGATCGGCCTGCCCTACCACTGGGGCGTCGGCGGTGAGGGAGCGGTCGTGAGCGGCGACGCGGCGAACGACCTGCTGGGCATGGTGATGGATCCGAACGTGCTCATCCAGGAGTCGAAGGTGAGCGCGTGCGACATCATCCCGGGACGTCGCCCGCGCGGCCAGGCTCTGCTCGACCTGATCGCCGAGTACCAGCAGCGCGCCGGGCTCACCGTGGAGACTGGTATCAGCCCCGCCGACGAGGGCCCGTATGCTGAGAAGGACCAGTTCCCGCCGAATCGGGATCCGAGCGACGCTGAGGGGGCGAGATCATGAGAATGCCGAGCTTCCACGGGCTGACCGAGTCCGAGACGGACTCGGCGCTGGCGTCGCGGCAGAGCCCAGAAATGGGCTCTGCTCCAAGCTCCAGCGCGCAGCACAACCACGACGAGCGCAAGGGATTCTTCACCGACACCTCGATCTGCATCGGGTGCAAGGCGTGCGAGGTCGCGTGCAAGGAGTGGAACCGCAACCCGCACGATTCCGACTGGGAACTGCTCGGCTCGTCGTACGACAACACCGGCGGGCTCGGTGCCGACACCTGGCGGCACGTGGCCTTCGTGGAGCAGGGCAAGGAGCGCATCGACCAGGCGCGCGAGAGCGGGCGCAAGCTCGTGAGCCTCGGCATGCCGACCGTGCGCAAAGATCCCGAAGCCGTCGATCTCTCGAACGTCGACACCACTCCGCCGAACACCCCCGATTTCCGCTGGCTCATGTCGTCCGACGTCTGCAAGCACTGCACCAACGCCGGCTGTCTCGACGTGTGCCCGACGGGAGCGCTCTTCCGCACCGAGTTCGGCACCGTCGTCGTGCAGGAAGACATCTGCAACGGCTGCGGCACCTGCGTCGCGGGCTGTCCCTTCGGCGTGATCGAGCGTCGCAAAGACGGCATCGCGGCTCCCAAGACCAACCGCGACTTCGTGGCGGGCGAGCAGGCTCCCGCCCCCAACGTCGGCGTCGCCCAGAAGTGCACGCTCTGCTACGACCGCCTCACCGACGGGCAGACGCCCGCCTGCGCGCAGGCCTGCCCCACCACCTCGATCAAGTTCGGCAGCCGCGAAGAGCTCGCCAAGATCGCCCGCGCGAGGGTGCGCGAACTGCACAAGCAAGGGCTGACCGAGGCGCGCCTCTACGGCGCGAACGAGAACGACGGGGTCGGCGGAACCGGGTCGATCTTCCTGCTACTCGACGAGCCCGAGGTGTACGGCCTGCCGCCCGATCCGCGGGTCGCCACTGCCGACCTGCCGCGCATGTACAAGCGCGCGGGGCTCGCCGCGCTCGGCATGATCGGTGCTGTTGCACTCGCCTTTCTGACAGGAGGACGCCGGTGACACAGACGGTGTTGACGGGTGGCCGCAAGTGACGGTCTCCGACTACGACAGCTACCGGCCGCCAGAGAAGCCGCGGCGTTTCGGGGGCAAGCGCAAGCGCCGCGGGGGAGCGGGCCGCGGTGTCGGCGCGTCTGACGGCTCGCGCGAGATGCCGGTGGTGCCCGAGGTCGAGTTCACCTCCTACTACAACCGGCCCATCGTGAAAGCGCCTCCGTGGGAAGCGCCGATCGGCATCTACCTGTTTCTCGGCGGTGTCGCGGGCGGATCGTCGCTGCTCGCCGCCGGTGCGCAGTTCTCCGGCAACGCCAAGCTGCGTCGCAACAGCCGCCTCGCGGCGATCGGTTCAGCGGGTCTCGGCGCGATCGCGCTGATCGTCGACCTGGGGCGACCCGAGCGCTTTCTCAACATGTTCCGCACGCTCAAGATCACGTCGCCGATGAGCGTGGGATCCTGGATCCTCGGTGCCTTCAGCGCCGGGGCCGGTGTCGCGGCCGTCGCCGAGGTCGACCGCATGACGAAGCGCAAGCTGCTGCCGCTCGGGCCGCTGCGCGGGCTGCTGAACTTCGCGGAGAAGCCCGCTGGAGTGGTGTCGGCCGTGTTCGCCGCGCCGCTGGCGGCCTACACCGGGGTGCTGCTCTCGGACACGGCGAACCCGACCTGGAACGCGGCGAAGGAAGACCTGTCGTTCGTCTTCGTGAGCTCCGCGACGGTCTCCGCGGCCGGCCTCGGCATGATCACGACGCCGGTCGAAGACGCGAAGCCGGCGCGCGTGCTGGCAGTGGTCGGCTCTGCGGCCAAACTCGCGACTTCCGAGCTGATGGATCGGCGCATGGATCCTGTCGCGGCCGAGCCGCTGCACCACGGATACGCCGGTGTCATGCACAAGTGGAGCAAGGGCCTCGCCGCGGCGGGCGGGCTCGGCGCGCTGTTCGCCGGGCGCAGCCGGGTGGTCGCCGTCGCGTCGGGCACCGCGCTGCTCGCCGCTTCGGCGCTGACCCGCTTCGCGGTGCTCGAGGCCGGGCTGCACTCGGTGAAGGATCCGCGCTACGTCATCGAGCCGCAGAAGCGCCGCCTCGAGGCGCGCCGCCGCGCCGGCATCGTAGACGACGGCATCACCACCGCGGGGTAGCAGCCCACAATAGGTGGTTGAGCGAAGCGCAGCGGAGTCGAAACCACAGGGTCGAGCTTTCCCGAAGGGTGCGGGTGCTTGGTTTCGACTGCGGCCTGCGGCCTCCGCTCAACCAGCTCATCTAGGTGATTGAGCGGAGCGGAGCGCAGTCGAAATCACGAAGTCGAGGTTTCTCGGAATGTGTCGCTGTCTGGATTTCGACTGCGCACTGCGTGCTCCGCTCGCGAAGCACCTCAGCGAATCGCGATCCCCGACACCTCGACGGTTCGCCCGATCACCGGATAGCCGGGGATCTCGCCGACCACCAGCAGGCCACCCGAGGTCTGGGCGTCTGCGAGCAGCACCAGCTCCTCTTCGCTGAGCGGGGCCTCGACGCTGAGGTGCGGGCGCACCCAGTCGAGGTTGCGACGCGACCCGCCGGGGATGAAGCCCTCGTCGAGCGACTCTTTTGCACCGGCGATGAGCGGCACGGCGCTCGCGTCGATCACGGCCCCGACGCCCGAGGCGCGGCACATCTTGTAGAGGTGGCCCAGCAGGCCGAAGCCGGTGACGTCGGTGGCGGCCCTGACACCGGCGGCGACCGCGGCCCGCGAGGCCTCGCGGTTGAGCTGCACCATCTGCGCGATGGCGTGCTCGAAGACCTCGCCGGTCTGCTTGTGCCTGTTGCCCAGCACACCCACGCCGATGGGTTTGGTGAGGGTGAGGGGCAGCCCGGGCTCGGCGGCATCGTTGCGCATGAGCTGCGCGGGATCGACGACGCCGGTCACCGCCATGCCGTACTTGGGTTCGGGATCGTCGATCGAGTGGCCTCCCGTGACCGGGCAGTTCGCCTCGGCTGCGACGTCGAGACCGCCGCGCAGCACCTCGGTGAGCAGCTCCATCGGCAGCACCTCGCGCGGCCAGCCGACGAGGTTGAGCGCCGAGATGGGGGTGCCGCCCATCGCGTAGATGTCGGAGAGCGCGTTGGCCGCGGCGATGCGGCCCCAGTCGTAGGCGTCGTCGACGACCGGCGTGAAGAAGTCGGTAGTCGAGAGGATGGCGAGGTCGTCGCGCACCAGCACCGCAGAGGCGTCGTCGCCGTCGTCGAGACCCACGAGCACGTCGGGCGAGGTCTGGCCGACGAGCCCGCGCACGGCGTCTTCGAGCTCGCCCGGGGGAATCTTGCAGGCACACCCCCCGCCGTGCGCGTAGCCGGTGAGGCGCGGCGAAACCTGCCGCAGTGGAGCATCGCTGGGAGAGGTCATGCCCCGAGACTACCCCTCAAACGCCTCGGCTACGCGGCCCGCGGTGTAGGATTCTCGGCGGAGGCGTCTGGGTTCCTGGTGGGCCCCCCGGTCTTCAAAACCGGTGAGGCCGAGTATCTCGGTCTGGCGGGTTCGATTCCCGTCCGCCTCCGCCAAACGCCTTCCCCTCTCCGGCTCGTTGCAAAGCGAACCGCCGGGATGCAGAGGTCGCAAGGGAGAATATGCCAACAGAGGAATATGGGCGCGAGGAGGCGGAATATGAGTGACAGCGACCCGCGTCGGCGCATCCCGCGCGTGGACAGCCTGCTTGCGCTCCCCGCGGTCGAGGCGGCTCGGCGTCGGCTGAGCGAGACCGAGATCCGCTCTGTGATCGGGGATTTTCAGCGGCGCGCGCGAGAGGGTGCGCTGCCGGCAGAGCAGGTCGTGTCGGGCGTTGAGGCGGCGCTGAGTGCGCGATCCACCACCTCGCTGACCCCGGTGCTCAACGCGACCGGCATCGTCATTCACACCAACCTCGGCAGGGCACCTCTCTCGGAGAGCGCCCGCGCCGCGCTGCAGCTCGCGGCCGGCTACGTCGACGTCGAGATGGATCTGGCGACGGGCAAGCGCAGTCCCAGGGGGGTCGGCGCGCGCGAGGCGTTGCTGCTCGCCTGCCCTGACGCCGAAGACGCGCTCGTCGTCAACAACGGGGCGGCCGCGCTGCTGCTGGCGGTCACGGCGCTCGGCGAGGCTGCGAACGCTGCGACGGGTACCGGGAGCGTTTCGGCGGCCGCGGCTGACGCAGCAGAGGCGGTGGTGCCGCGCAGCACTCCCCGCGAGATCGTCGTGAGCCGCGGCGAGTTCGTCGAGATCGGTGCGGGCTTTCGTCTCTCCGACCTGATGACGACGACCGGTGCGCGGCTGCGCGAGGTGGGCACGACGAACCGCACCAACGTCGCCGACTACGCTTCGGCTCTCGGCTCCGCGACGGGCTGCGTGCTCAAGGTGCACCCGAGCAATTTCCGCGTCGAGGGCTTCACCGCCGACGTCGGCGTCTCCGAGCTTCGGGCGCTTCTCGACGCGCGGGCGGCGGAGGGCGGCGAGTCCGTGCCGCTGGTGGTGGATCTCGGCAGCGGCCTGCTGTATCCCGATCCCGCGCTGCCGAACGAACCCGACATCGCCTCCGCGCTGCGCGCCGGGGCCGACGTCGTCATCGCGAGCGGGGACAAGCTGCTTGGCGGGCCCCAGGCCGGGCTGCTGCTGGGACGCCGCGCCGCGATCCAGCGCCTCGCGAAGCATCCGCTCGCCCGCGCGGTGCGCGCCGACAAGCTCGCGCTCGCCGCGCTCGAGGCGACGCTGCGCGGCCCCGAGACTCCGGTCGCGGAGGCGCTCCACGCCGACGCAGAGCGGCTGCGCCTGCGGGCAGAGGCGATCGCTGACCGGCTCGGCACCGCGGGTCGAACACCGCGAGTGGTGCCGCACGACGGTCGCGTCGGCGGCGGTGGAGCGCCCGGCCACCCGCTTCCGGGGTGGGCGATCGAGCTGCCCGAAGAACTGGCGGCCGTGCTGCGGGCCGGCGATCCCGCGGTGGTCGCACGCACGCACCAGGGCCGGTGCCTCGTCGACCCGCGCTGCGTTGCCGAGGGCGACGACGAACTGCTGCTCGGCGCGCTCGCCAGGGCTCTGGACGTGTTCGGCGCGGTCGCGCCGGAGGCTGCGGTCGGCCGGCCGGATCGGGTGCCCGACAGCCGGCCGAACCCGGCGCGCGGCCGCGACGGGAAGGGCTGAGCGGGCAGTGTACGTCGTCGCGACCGCCGGCCACGTCGACCACGGCAAGTCGACGCTGGTGCGGGCGCTCACCGGAATGGAGCCCGATCGCCTCGCGGAGGAGCAGCGCCGCGGGCTCACCATCGACCTCGGATTTGCCTGGACCGAGCTGCCCTCGGGGCGCGAGGTCGCCTTCGTCGACGTGCCGGGTCACGAGCGCTTCATCGCGAACATGCTCGCGGGCGTGGGCCCGGCCCCGGTGGTGTGCTTCGTCGTCGCGGCCGACAAGGGGTGGCAGGCGCAGTCGTCGGATCACCGCGACGCCCTCAACGCGCTCGGCGTGCGCCACGGCCTGGTCGCGCTCACCCGGGCCGACCGCGCGCCCGAGCGGGTGCCCGAGGTGATCGAGCAGGTGCGGGCCGAACTCGCGGGCACCTCGCTCGCGGGCGCGCCGATCGTGCCGATCGGGTTGCCGCCCGAGGGGGAGCAGACGGGCCTCTCCGATCTGGTGCGCACCCTCGACGAGGTGCTGGCGGGCACGCCGCGGCCGCGGAGCGAGGCGCGGGTGCGGCTGTGGATCGACCGCAGCTTCTCGATCAGGGGCTCGGGCACGGTGGTCACGGGCAGCCTCACGGCGGGCACGCTGCGGCGCGGTGATCAGCTGCAGCTCATCGGCGAGGACGGGGCGCGCTCGGGCGGTTCGGGCGGAAGCGGTTCGGGCGGTTCGGGTGACGGCCGCGCGGGTCGGGGGCTCGGCCGCACGGTCGTCGTGCGCGGCTTGCACAGCCGAAACGCCTCCGTGCCGCAGGCGACTCCGCACGCCCGCGTCGCCCTCAATCTGCGCGATGTCGCAAGCGACGAGGCGCACCGCGGCGACGCGCTCGTCACGCCGGATGCCTGGCAGGTCACCGACGTGATCGACGTGCGGCGCACCGTGGGTGCCGCGTTCGGCGATGCACCGCAGCACCTGCTGCTTCACATCGGAACGGCGGCGGTCGAGGCGCGCCTGCGGCCGTTCGGCGACGATCACGCGCGGCTCACGCTGCAGCGTCGGCTGCCGCTGCAGGTGGGCGACAGGCTGGTGCTGCGCGGGCCGGGCAGCCGTTCGGTGCTGGCAGGGGCGCTGGTGCTCGACGTGGATCCGCCGGTGCTGCGGCGGCGCGGTGCAGGGGCGCGCTGGGCCGCGCAGCTGGCTGCGCGCCCGGAGACCGGCGACGCTGGGGCCGAGGTGGCTCGCCGCGGTGCGATGCGGGTGGCGCAGCTGCGGCGGTTCGGAGTGGGCGGTGCCGAAGGGCCCGGCGAGCCGCCGGAGGGGGTCGTCGCCGTGGGAAGCGATGCCGCCTGGTGGGTGCACGTCGCGACGCTGGATCGGTGGGCGCGGGCGCTGCGAGACGCGGTGGGTGAGAAACTGCGCGCCGATTCACTCGCCCCGGGGCTGGCCGAGGGAGCGGGGGCCGACGTGCTGGCGCGGCAAGATCCGCCGCTGCCGGAGCCGGGTTTGCTGCGGCTCGTCGTGCAGCGCGCCGGGTTGGAGGCCCGCGACGGCGTGCTGCGCCCTCCGGGCCGGGCGATCGACCTGGGTGCGGCGGAGCCCGGAGTCGCCGCGCTCGAACGGGGGCTGTCCGAGTTCCCCTTCGCGGCTCCCGAGGCCGACGAGCTGGCGACCCTGCGGCTCGGGCCGCGCGAGCTGGCGGCTGCGGAGCGCGCCGGTCGTCTGCTGCGCCTGCCGGGCGGCGTGATCCTGCTTCCCTCGGCTCCCGCGCTGGCCATGCAGCGCCTCGTCCGGCTCGAGCAGCCGTTCACCGCGAGCGCGGCCAGGCAGGCCCTCGACACGACGAGGCGAGTGGTGATCCCGCTGCTCGAGCACCTTGACGCCCGCGGCTGGACGCGTCGCGTCGACGGTACGCGCCGCGCCGTCGTGCGGTGAATCGTCGTGAGCCGGGCCGTCTCGTGCCGGGCGCAAGACAAGAGGAGTTGAGCGAGCGCCGGGACGGAACACTCGCGCCGGAGGCGCTCAGTCGCCGAAGAGCTGCGGAACGGCCTCGCGCATCGCCGCCTCGAGCATCGGCTTCGTGGTCGCGGCGTAGGTTGCGGTGAGGTGAGTGCCGTCGCGGTACACGACGACGTTGCCGACGACGGGCTCGAAGTATTCCGGGCCCGTGACGACGCCGCTGAGGTCGATGAACCGGAACGAGTCGGGCAGGCGGTCGACGGTGCTCAGCACGTCGGGAGCGTAGATGTCGCTGCGCGGGTGACGGCACCGATCGGCGTCGCTCGGGTTCTCTTCGAGGCACGCGGGCACCTTGAACGGCAGTCTCGGGGTATCGCGGATGCCTGCGACCGGGATGCCGCGGTCGTCGAGCCGCTGCCACACCTCGACGGAGTGGGGATCTACGTAGTCGAGGGCTCCCGGGTCGAAGCGGGCGACACTGCCGAGTGTGAACACGAGGTCGGGGGTGTACGAGGCGATGACGTCGACCACCTGCTCGTTCCACTTCGCGCAGGCGCGCACCTCCGACTGGGTCGTC
Source organism: Leucobacter sp. (assembly GCA_047973175.1). Classification (GTDB taxonomy): domain Bacteria; phylum Actinomycetota; class Actinomycetes; order Actinomycetales; family Microbacteriaceae; genus Leucobacter. The sequence goes on along the minus strand of JBKEBN010000085.1, from coordinate 76,246 downwards.
AGACGACAGGCGTCCTTCTCGATCACGAGCAGCCGCCAGTGCTGCTGCTCGGCGATCTCCCGCAGCGCCGGATACCACTGGACCGCGTGGGAGCCGCCGGTCAGCACCACGGTCCTTCCCTCGGGGTGCTCGGTATCGTCCGAGTCGCTCGCGACCCGGTAGTCGTCCACGTCGCAGACGAGCACCTCGCCGAATCTCGGTTCTTCGCGCATGCTCTGCACGCAGCCCCGCTGGTAGATCGTGGGGAGATCCCGAGGAGCCGCATCGAGTGCGGGCTGCGGCGGTACCTCGGTCGAGATCTCGCTCGCGGCCTCAGGATCGACCCGGGCGAGCGCGCCGATGTAGTCGTCCCGGTGCTCAAGGGCCAGCTCCGCCGCGGCCCGCTGTGCTCGATCGATCCCGAGGCTCCAAGCCATCGCGATCCCGACCACCGCGCAGACCGAGATCATGGGGACGAGCACGCTGCGCGGGCGCAGGGCCTTCCTCTCCGGGGTGATCCACCGGCGGGAGACCAGCCACTGGGTCGCCGCCGCGAGCGCGAACGAGACGACCAGCACGAATGCCGCGCCTCCGAAGCCGACGCGATCCCACCCGCGCACCTGAATGGTGAAGATGAGCACGGGCCAGTGCCACAGGTAGAGCTGGTACGAGATCTTCGAGAGGTACTGCACCGGTCGAGTGCTCAGCACCGCCGATGCGAATCCCGGACGTGCCGCCCGGCTCGCGCCGAACAGGGCGATCAGCGTGCCGCCGACGGGCCAGAGCGTGGCGATGCCGGGAAACAGTGCGGCCCCGTCGAAGAGGAATCCCGAGAGCACGATCATGGCGATCCCGAGCCACACCGCGGCTTCGCGCAGCCACGAGCGCGCCAGGAAACTCACCGGTACGAACGCGATGAGGGCACCGGCACCGAGCTCCCAGAAGCGGGTGAGGGTGCTGAAGTAGGCGACCTGCTGATCCGCTGCCACGAGATAGATCGCGTAGGCGAATGAGGCGATCGTCATCATGCCGATGACGATCGCGAAGGGCGTGCGGTATCCGCCTGAGAACCTCCTGGCGAGCGCGAGCACCAGAAAGCCGAGGATCGGCCACACGAGAAAGAACTGCCCCTGCGCCGACAGCGACCAGAAGTGCTGCAGCGGGCTGGTCGCCGGCCCCGCCGCCTCGTAGGCGAGCTGCGACTCGATGAGTTCCCAGTTCTCGTAGTAGAGCGCGGAGGCGATGGTCTCGCGCAGGTTCTGCGCGTACTGCGATGCCGGTGCGAGCAACCGAGTCGCGACGATGACGCCGAGCAGCACCAGAACGGCGCTCGGAACCAGCCGCGCGAGCACCCCGCCGTAGTGGCGGCCGAGCCAGCTCGCCTGCTGCTTCGGAGTGTGGGAAGGCGCATCGGGCGAGTCGAAGCGATTGAGAAGCTTGCGCGTGAGGAAATACGCCGAGATCACGAGGAAGACGTCGACGCCGCCCGAGACCCGCCCGTTGCCGAAGACGTGGAAGAGGACGACGAGCGTAAGCGCGATACCGCGGATGCCGTCGACCTCGTGCATGTAGCCCGATCGCCGCCGCGAATCGAGCCGGTTCGTCTGGGTACCCACCTGATGAGAGTAGTCGATGGTCTCGGCTGCCTCTTCATGCCCCTCCCGGCTCGACCGGCCGCTCATCGCAGGCGTGAGAGGCTACTCGCCGAAGAGCGCCGGAATCGCCTCGCGAATCGCGGATTCGAGCATCGGCGTCGTCGTGGCGGCGTAGGTCGCGGTGAGGTGAGTGCTGTCGCGGTATACGACGACGTTGCCGACGATCGGCTCGAAGTACTCCGGGCCGGTGACGATGTCGCTGAGGTCTATGAAGTGGAACGAACCCGGCAGACCGTCGACGGCGCTCAGCACCTCGGGATCGTAGATGTCGCTGCGCGGGTAACGGCACAGGTCGGGATCGTCGCGGTTCTGCTCGAGGCACTCGGGGACCTTGAACGGCAGCCTCGGGGTGTCGCGCACTCCTACGACCGGGATGCCGCGGTCTTCGAACTGCTGCCACACCTCCACGGAACGGGGGTCGACGTAGTCGAGCGATCCCGGCCCGAGCTGACTGACGCTACCGAGGGTGAAGACGAGATCGGGAGTGTACGAGGCGATCACGTCGACCACCTGGGAGTTCCACTGCGCGCAGGTGGGCGAGTCGGACTGGGTCGTCAGGCGGCACGCGTTCTTCGCGATCACGACCAGCCGCCAGTGCTGCTGCTCGGCCATCTGCTGCAGCGCCGGGTACCACTGCACGGCGTGCGAGCCTCCGGTGATCACCACGGTCTTTCCGGTGCCGCTCTCGGAGTCGCCCGCTCGACCCGCCTGACGATAGTCGTCTTCGTCGCAGACGAGCACCTCGCCGAACCTCGGCTCGTCGCGCATGCTCTGTATGCAGCCCTGCTGGTGAACCGCGGGCTGGTCTCGAGGAGCGATGTCGAGTGCCGGCTGCGGCAAAACCTCCGTCGAGATCTTGCTTGCAGCTTCTGGATCGGTGCGCGCAACCGCCCCGATGTAGTCGTTCTGGTGCTCGACCACCGACGCCGTGACCGCCTGCCGGTTGCGATCGATTCCGAACCCCCACGTCGCTGCGATGCCGAGCACCGCACAGGTCAAGAGCGCGGGGACGAGCATTCTGCGCAGCTGCGGCATCCTCCTCGTCGCCATCCGCTTCGGGGCTGTTCGGCGGCGGGAGACCAGCCACTGGGTCGCCGCGGCGAGCGCGAACGAGAGGAGCAGCACGAATACTGCTCCCGCGAAGCTCACGCGATCCGCTCCGCTCGCCTGAACGGTGAAGATGAGAATGGGCCAGTGCCAGAGATAGAGCTGGTATGAGATCTTCGCGAGATACTGCACCGGTCGAGTGCTGAGCAGGGCCGACGCGAACCCGTGGCGCGCTCTTCTGCTCGCACCGAACAGGGCGATCAGCGTGCCGCCAACGGGCCAGAGCGTGGCGATGCCGGGAAATAGCGCGGCCCCGTCGAACAGAAACCCCGAGAGCACGATCATGGCGATCCCGACCCACACCGCGCCCTCTCGCACCCAGTTCCGCGCCAAGAAGCTCGGGGGTACGAAGGCGATGAGGGCACCGGCACCGAGCTCCCAGAAGCGGGTGAGGGAGCTGAAGTACGCGACCTGCTGATCGGCGCTCACGAGGTAGAGGGCGTAAACGAAGGAGGCCAGTGTGAGCGTGCTGATCAGGCCGAGCAGTATCGCCCGGTACGACCCCGTGAGTCGAGCCGCCAGCAGGAACACTGCGAAGAGCAGCACCGGCCACACGAGGAAGAACTGTCCCTGCACCGAGAGCGACCAGAAGTGCTGCAGCGGGCTGGTCGCCGGCCCTGCCGCCTCGTAGGCGAGCTGAGAGAAGATGAGTTCCCAGTTCTCGTAGTAGAGCGCGGAGGCGATGGTCTCGCGCAGGTTCTGCGGATACTGGGAGGGCTGCGAGAACAGCCGCGTGGCGATGAGCACCGCCAGCAGAACGACTGCGGCACTCGGCACGAGGCGCGACACCACCCCGCCGTAGTGCCGCCCCAGCCAGCCGGCCTGCGCCCTCAGGGAGGGGCGAAAGGGGCCCGAGGCGTTGAGACGGTTCAGCAGCTTGCGGGTGAGGAAGTAGGCGGAGATCACGAGGAAGACATCGACGCCGCCTGAGACTCGCCCGTTGCCGAAGATGTGGAACAGCACGACGAGCGTCAGGGCGATGCCGCGAATGCCGTCCACCTCGTGCATATAGACGGATCGTGGACGTCGCAGCACGAACTTGCTCGTGTCGGTGCTCACCCGATGAGAATAGTCGAAAGTCTCAGCCAACTGCTGGCGCGATCGGTTTAGGCTGGGTGAATGTCTGTGCGGGAGGCGAGGAGACTCATGGGTATGCGGCACCGCGGAAGCGCCGTTGCAGCGGGGCTCGGGCGAAGCGGACTGCTGCGGCGTGCCGGGGTGGTCGCGGCGACGCTGCTCGCGGCCGTGGCGATGGTCGCCTCGCCGCTCGTGACTCCCACGGCGGCCCACGCGAACCCCGCATCCGACTTCCAGCCGGGCCACATCATCTCCGACGCCAACTTCTACGACGGCAGCGCGATGACCACGGCGAAGATCCAGAAGTTCCTCGATGAGCGGGTGCCGCGGTGCACGATCGGGGATGCCGGCCGCAAGCCGGGGTCGAAGTACAAGACCACGAAGGTCGCCACCCACTGCCTCAAGAATGCGCGCTTCACGACCTCCTCGCGCCCCGCCAACGCCTACTGCAAGGCCTACACCGGCGGCAAGAACGAGACCGCGGCCAAGATCATCGGCAAGGTGGGGCGCGCCTGCGGCATCAGCCCGAAGGTGCTGCTGGTGATGCTCGAGAAGGAGCAGAGCCTCGTGACCGACACGTGGCCGACGCAGCGTCAGTTCGATTTCGCGATGGGCTACGACTGCCCCGACTCGGGCCCGAACAACACGGCCAACTGCAGCAGCAGCGCGGGCGGCTTTCCCTCGCAGGTGTACCGGGGCGCGTGGCAGCTGAAGGTCTACAAGGCGAAGCCCGAGAACTACAACTACAGGCCGTTCCAGACCAACACGATTCAGTGGAACCCGAACGCCTCATGCGGCACCTCGCGGGTCTACATCGAGAACTGGGCGACGGCGGCGCTCTACATCTACACGCCGTACCGCCCCAACCAGGCCGCCCTCAACGCGGGCTGGGGCAGCGGCAACTCCTGCTCGAGCTACGGCAACCGCAACTTCTACAACTTCTACAAGACCTGGTTCGGTTCGCCGCGCAGCGGTTTCCCCGTGCACTCGAAGCTGAAGAAGTACTACGGCGCGAACAAGAGCGCCGTGGGCAAGCCGACCGCGAAGGCGAGTTCGACGAACGGCGTTGTGCGGCAGCAGTTCGCTCAGGCCCGTATGTACTGGAAGAAGCAGGCGGGTGCCTCCATCGTGCGGGGCAACATTCTCGCCGAGTACAAGAAGCAGAAGGAGACGAGCGGCGTGCTCGGGGCTCCGATCGGCAAGCAGCGAACGGTGCTGAACGCGCAGAACCAGCGATTCGAGAAGGGCGAGATCTTCTGGAGCCAGGCCACCGGCGCGCTGCTCGTGCGCGGTGACGTGTACAAGCACTACAGCGCCAAGGGCTCCTCGAAGACCTTCGGCGTGCCGAAGGGCAACCAGACCGGCACCGCGGCCACCGGCGTGACGCAGGACTTCTCGAAGAAGAGGCTCATCACCTGGTCGGCGAAGTCGGGTGCCAAGACGGTCAAGGGCGAGATCCGGCAGCGGTACCTGGGAAGCGGCGGCGTGACCGCTCTCGGATACGCGCTTTCGACGGAGTCGAAGGTCGCGGGGGGTTCGCAGCAGCGCTTCAGCAAGGCCACTATCTTCCGCAGCAAGTCGTACGGGGCTCAGGTCGTGAAGGGCGAGATACTCAAGACCCTTAACGCGAAGGGTGGCGTCGCCAAGATCGGTATGCCCAAGGGGGCGCAGTTCAAGACCTCGAACGGCGGTCTGCGGCAGAACTTCGCGAAGAAGGCGATCGTGTGGACCAAGTCGGGCGGAGGCAAGGTCGTCAGCCTGTCGAAGGCCTCCGCGGTCGCGCCGACCGAGCCGACGGAGCCGACCGAGCAGCCGCCGGCAGAAGAGCAGCCGAACGAACAGCCCCCGGTAGAGGATCCCTCGACGGAGCAGCCCACCGAGAGTGAAGAGCCGACGGAAGACCCCGCGGCGGAGGATCCGGATCCGGTCGTCGAGCAGCCCGATGACGGTGCCGACGCACCGAACGAGGGTGCCCAAGCTCCGGCGCGGGAGGAGCAGGGCGGGGCTGCTTAGTCTGGGCGGGGCTGCTTAGTCTGATAGACGCACAGGCCCGGTGACGTCGCTCGACAACGCTCGAAACTTTTTAGCTGGTTTGGGGTTAAGCTGTGAGTATTACACCGCGACGAGCCCGACCAGCCTCTTGCCGAATGCGCGGGCTCCTGACGAGGGGGTCACGCTCATGCTGCTGACATCACAGAGGGTGAGGGGCGCGCGCCGCAAAACGTTGGGACTCGTGACGGCGGTCGCGGTCGCACTGGGATTCGTGGCCGTCGGTCCCGCGGCTGCGCAGGCGGCTGCTTTCGACCAGTCGATCTCGGGCACCGTGTCGTTCAAAGCCGACAAGAAGTTCAAGATCGGCGCGAAGTACGGTGAGCTCGAGGTGCTGACCTCCAAGTGCCAGTACGTCAGCCCGCAAGATTACAAGCTGAGCTGGAGCGGCAAGAAGTACACCGTCAAGTTCAAGAATCCCGGCTCGTACAAGATCGCCTACTCCCCATACAACGGAAGCTCCAAAGCGCCGTTCCACTTCTCCGACCAGAAATACGCGGGATCGAAGGCCGCTGACTGCGCGAAGGTGAAGGCCATCAAGGTCGCGGCTGATCAGAGAGTGACCAAGCGCAACATCGATCTCGTGGCCAACGGCGCGGTGCAGGTCAACGGTGCCGGGTTGAAAACCAAGGAGCACATCGCCTTCTACGACTCGAGAACCCTCAAGCCGGTGCAGTCCCGGCAGGAGTTCGGGGCGGGCGGTCACATACTCGCCCCCGGCAAATACAAGGTCGCCAAGGTGCGCGTGAAGGGCAGCGGGAGCACCTCGACCCTGACGGTGCGGCAGGTGTTCGGCGCGGGCAAGAGCAAGTCGCTCAAGAAGGGTGCCTCGGTCACGGTGAAGGCTGCCAAAGGCCTCAAGCTGAACTGGCCGAAGGGCAAGATCGCGAGCTCCAGGGTGTTCGCGAGTTCCGCGTCTGTGACACTCAGCGGAGAGCCCTTCGTCGGCACGGTCGGCAAGAAGATCACGGCGAAGATCACGGGCTTTCCCAAGGGCACGAAGTTCAAGTACCGGTGGGACGGTGCCGCCTCGAAGCACTCGAGCTACACTCCGAAGCTGAGCGATGCCGGCAGCATGCTCATCCTCAGGGTCACGGCGAGTCACCCCGACTACCTCACCAAGGCCTTCCAGCGCGAGAAATACATCAACCCGATGCAGCTGAAGCAGCAGGCCGCGCAGAAGGTGAACGGCAGCACCGCCTCTTCGCTGACGGTGCAGGAAGGCGAGGAACTCAGGGTCACGAAGGCGACATTCGACAAGAGCACCAGCGCGGTGTATCAGTGGTACGTCGACGGTGCTTCGGCGTCGTCGGGCTCCGGATCGAGCTTCACGCCCCCGGCCGGAGCGCAGCAGGTGCGCCTCGAAACCAGTTACTGGCGCACGGGATACGAGACTGAGCGCAGAACGGTGAACATCACGATCGAGCCGGCCGCGCCCGAGGAGCCTCCGGCTCCGGACGCCGATCCGCAGGAGACGGTGCCCGACGGCGACGGTACCGGTGGCGACGTGCCAGACGGCGAGGCTCCCGGCACCTCGGATCCGAGTGAACCGCCCTCGACCGAGCAGCCGGGCGCGGAGCCGGATGCGGATCAGTCGGGCGCAGAGGAGCCCGGTGCCGAGCAGCCCGGTGCCGAGCAGCCCGGTGCGGATCAGTCCGGTACAGGGGAGCCCGAAGGCGGCACCTCCGGGCTCCCGGAAACGCTCAGCACCGTCACCTAAAATAGGCGTTCGTGCCGCACGCTTCTTCGCCTTCCCGCCTCCCGTCGGGCAGGCTTCCGTTCACGGGCTTCCGCCCCGACATTCAGGGCCTTCGTGCCGTCGCGGTCGGCGTCGTGCTGCTCTACCACGCCAATGCCCCGTTCCTGCCGGGCGGATTCGTCGGCGTCGACGTGTTCTTCGTGATCTCCGGCTACCTCATCACGGGTCTGCTGCTGCGCGAGGCGCTCTCCACGGGACGCATCGACCTGGCCGATTTCTACGCCCGCCGAGCGCGGCGCATCCTCCCCGCAGCGACGATCGTGCTCATCGCCACGCTGCTGCTCACGGTGCTCTTCCTGCCGCAGATTCGCTGGCAGCAGATCGGCATCGACGCACTCGGTTCTGCCTTCTACGTCGTCAACTGGATTCTCGCGGCGGGCACCGACTACCTCAACGCCGATGTCGCGCCGAGCCCGCTGCAGCACTTCTGGACGCTCTCGGTCGAGGAGCAGTTCTACATCGTGTGGCCGCTCGTGCTCATTCTTCTTCTGCTGCTGATCCGCGGCGGCACGGTGCGGGCGACGAAGGCGGCGGCGCGTGCGGGCAAGACGCCCGATCCCTCGCTCGTGATGCGGTACGCCGGCATCGGCGTACTCGCGATCCTCGTCCCCTCGCTCATCTGGTCGATCTACTTCACCTCGACCCACCCCGCGCCCGCGTACTTCGTGACGACGACGCGCCTGTGGGAGCTCGCGATCGGAGCGGGGCTCGCCGTCTTCGCGCGCTACGCGGCGCGCATTCCGGATCGGCCCGCGCTCGTGCTCGGCTGGCTGGGTTTCGCGGGCATTCTCGTCGCGTCGTTCTTCTACACCTCGACCGCACCCGCGTTCCCCGGTGCCGCGGCGCTTCTGCCGACGCTCTCGGCCGCTGCGATCATCGCGGGCGGCATGAACGGCCGCGCGGAGCGCGGCGTCGGGGTGCTGCTCGGCTTGCGCCCCATGCGCTGGATCGGCGACATCTCGTACTCCCTGTACCTCTGGCACTGGCCCCTCGTCGTGGTGGGCACCTACCTGCTGGGCGGCGAACTGCGATTCCGCTGGGGGCTCGTGATCGTGGCGTTCGCGATCCTGCCGTCGTGGCTGAGCTACCGCTACGTCGAGACGCCGTTCCGCGACTGGTCGCGGCTCAAACGTTCGATTCGCGCGTCGCTGTGGGCGGGCGCGGGACTGATGGCGGCCACGGCACTGGTCGCCACCGCGGTGATCGCGGTGCCGAAGCTCGTGGGGGCGCAGCAGCAGACCGAGATCGCGCTGGGCGACGGGGTCGGTGCGAGCAAGGTGTTCGACGACGTCGACGAGTCGCTCGGCGCGGCGGCGGCCGAGGATCTGGGGGATCAGGCTTCGGAGACGGTCGACGAGGCCACGAGCGCGGGCGACCCGGTCGATGCGGTCGAGGGCGGTTTCATCCCGGCCGCGGTCGACGCGCGCGACGACAACTCGATCATCTACGAGAACGGCTGCCAGCTCGCAACGGAAGACGTGCAACCGAACGGCTGCGTCTTCGGCGACCCGAAGAGCGATACCACCGTGGTGCTCGCGGGCGACTCGCACTCTGCGAACTGGGCACCGACCCTCATCGCCCTCGCCGAGAAGCAGGGCTGGAAGCTCATCATCCACACGAAGTCGGCCTGCTCGTTCGCGTCGGTGCCGCAGGGCGGCGGCGGTGGCGTCTACGAGGAGTGCGGCGAGTGGAACCGCCTCGCGCTCGACGAGATCGTGAAGGAAGCGCCTGACCTGGTGGTCACCGTCAACGCCGGCCGCCGCGGCGTGTGGCAGAACGGCGAGCAGCTCACCGGAGACGCGCGTCTGCAGGCGTTCGCCGCCGGTCTGAACACAACCTGGAAGCAGCTCGGTGCGGCGGGCATTCCCGTGCTGGTCATCGCGGACACTCCGGACATGGGCATCGACGTGCCGGAGTGCGTGTCGGCGAACGCCGACGACCTGGCGAAGTGCGCCGTGCCCCGCAGCGAAGCCGTCGATGCTCTGCCGCAGGCCGATCCGATCGCGGCCGAGGGGCTCGACGGCGTCGAGATCATCGACATGAACAACTGGATCTGCCCCGACGCGGAGTATTGCGCGCCCGTCGTGGGCAACGTGCTCGTGTGGCGCGACAACCAGCACCTCACCGCTACCTTCGCCGAAACGCTGGTCGAGCCGCTCGAGGCCGCGATGTCTCGAAAGGGCAGCCTCGCGGGTATTCTGTTCGGGTAGTTGAAACCGAACCGTCTGGGGGACCGATGTCGCAGCCCGAACCGCTGTTCACCGTGGTGCTGTCGATGCCCGGTGATTCGCCCAGGACCGCGCGCGCCATCGCCCAGGTTCTGGATCAGGATATCGACTTCGGAGAGCACGCCGAGCTCGTCATCATCCGCACCGCACCGACGCGCGGGGCCGCGAACGGCGCGGTGAAGGCCCCGGGCAGGGATCTTTCCGACAGCGCGAAGCAGGTCGCGCGCTTCCCGGAGCGTGTCACGGTGACCTCGCTCGATCCCGAATCGGACGCCGACGACGTCTGGACCCTGGGCAACCGGCTCGCGCGCGGCAGGTACATCACCTTCATCTCCGCGAACGACCAGTTCGACCTGCGCACGCTGAGCGGGGTGCGCGAGTTCGTGGAGCGGTTCGGCAAAGACGGCAGGCCCCTCGGCACGCAGCTGCCGGTGGTCGCGGTGCCGCTCGTCAAGGGGCTGGGCGAGGGCATTCTGCACTCCGGGTTCGCCGCGCTCTCGGGGCGAGGCGACGCGGTGGATCTCACCGAGCTGCCCGGGAGCGTTCCGACGAACCTCGCCGGGCTCTTCATCGACACCGCGTGGTTGCGCGAGCGGAGCGGTCTGCTCAGCCGAGTCGACTCGCCCTACGACGAACCGCTGCGCGCGATCGAGCTGATCGACGCGGTCGGCTACCGCATCGGCTACGTCGAGGGAGAGGAGATTCGGCTCGCCTGCGGCGGCCGCATCGATCCGCGGCTCGAACCGGGGCCGGAGCGACGGCGCTTCGACGCCATGCTCCCCTTCTTCGAAGCGCACGCGGCGAGCGAGAATGGGCTCAATCCCGCCCTGCGGTCGTCGCTCGTGTGCCTGCTGAAGCTGCGCCTGGCCCGCGCCGGCGATCACTGGTTCGCCGACGAGGCCGACCAGGCCGCCGTGCAGCAGCGGGTGCGGGCGCTTCTCCAGCACGTGCCGCCGAAAGAGCTGCACGCTTCGCCGTGGCTGCGCAGGCAGCTGCCCATGCAGTATCTGCTCGCCTCGTACCTGTACCTCGAGCAGCCGTGGTCGATCGCGGAACGGGGACAGGTGCGGTATCGCGGCGAAGACGCGTTTTCCGTCTCCGAGTTCCCCGTCACGGTGATGCGCATCAACACCCTCGCCGACGAGATCGAGATCGAGGCGCTCTTCCTCGACTACTTCTCCGGCGAGCTCGACCTGCGATTGGTCTCAAAGGACGGCGAGACCGTGAGCGCCGTCGAGTCCGCTTCGGGCGACGACGGTCCGGCACCGCGCGCCGCCGGGCGCTACCCGACGAGGGTGCACTACCGCAGATTCGTGGTTCCCGCCACCGCGCAGCGCTGGCGGTTCGCCTACGTCTCGCCCTCCTTCGAGGGCAGTGTGCCGGTCGCACGAGTGGAGCACCACGCCAAGACCGTGTTCTCGCGCGATCCCGAGCGCCGCCGCATGTTCGCCGACGGCTACCGCATCGACTACTCGCCCAAGACCGGGTACCTCGTGCGACGAGGCACCGGGGGCGTGTTCCTCTACAAGCTGCGCAGGGCCGTCGAGTACGCGTGCGAGTTTCGCCGTCTGCCCTGGTCGGTACTCGCGTCGAGCTGGCGCAAGAGCGTCATTCTCATCAACGACCGCGCCAAGTACGGCAACGACAACGGCGAGGCGCTCTTCCGGCACATCCAGCAGCAGCGGCCCGACCTCAAGCGCCGCACCTGGTTCGTGCTCGACGAGGAGGCGCCGTCGTACCGGGAGCTCGCGCGCACCGGGCGGGTGGTGCAGCCGCTCACCTTCAAGCACCGGGTGCTCTACCTGAACGCGCGACTGCACTTCAGCTCGCACGTGCCCGCGACCTACAACTCGCCGTGGCGCGGTGAGGAGACGAGCTTCCTCTCCGACTTCGCAGACCCGACGTTCGTCTGGCTGCGCCACGGGGTCACGATGAACAGCGTCGACAACATCTACAACCGCTTCAACGCGAACCTCGACGGGATCGTGGCGAGCGCCGGGTACGAGGCCCGCTACCTCACCCGCCCCGGGTCGTTCTTCACCGAGCGGTCGCTCGTGCCGAGCGGCCTGCCGCGTTTCGACCGCCTCGGAGACACCTCCGAGAAGCAGAAGCCGCGGGTGCTGCTCTACATGCCGACCTGGCGCAAGTGGCTGGCCGGCAGGGTGCAGCCCAACGGCTCGCGCGCGGAGGTCGAGGGGTTCGCCGAGAGCGACTACTTCCTGCAGCAGCAGCGGCTGCTCACGGACCCGGAGATTCTCGCCGAGCTGCGAGCGGCGAACGCGCGCATCGAGTTTCTCATTCACCCGGTCATGACCGCCTACCAGGAGCACTACGAGCGGCTCGCCTCGAAGCAGGTGGCGATCCTCGACCCCGCAACCACCTCGTACGCCGAGCTGTTCGCGCGCGGTGCCGGCATGATCACCGACTACTCGAGCGTCTTCGTCGACTTCTCGTACATGCGCAAGCCGGTGATCTTCGACCAGAGCGACGTTGCGCGCTTCCGCGGAGGCCACTACAGCAGCGGTCTCTTCGACTACGCGACGCAGGCACCCGGCCCGGTGCTCGACTCGTTCGACGAGCTCAAGCGCGCCACCGTCGAGCTGATCCGCTCGGGGTTCGAGGTGTCGCCGGAGTACGCGCACCGCCTCGACGACTTCTTCCTCCACGGCGATCAGCGCAACAGCGCCCGAGCGCTCGAGGGCGGCATTCGCATCGACGAGCGCCGACGCGGCAAGAGGTTCACCGCGCGCTAGTCACCGCGCGCGAGCGCTGGCTCACCGCGAGCCGAGGCTCCAGGAGAGCGTCTCGCGTACGCTCGCTCGCTGGGCCTCTCTGGCTTCGGGATCGGCTCCCAGGCCCTCCAGCACGCGGCCGAGTTCTGGTGCCGAATCGAAGGCCACGATGAGGTCGCCGAACTCGGGAGCGTAGCTGCGCGGTGCCACGACGATGAGGCCGCGCGCGAGCGCGGACCACAGTGCGTCGAGCGAGTCGCGGCGGCGGTCGAGCGGGTCGAACACGAGAATGTCGGCTCGCTCGATCAGCTCGACCGGGGTGCCAGGGCCGGCGTCGAGCACGCGAACGTGCGGCGGCAGGCGCTCTCGCTCGTACGGATTGACCCGCTCATCGTCGTCGATCAGGCGAACGCCCGCGTGCGAGACCGGCGGCACCCACTCGGTGACAGTGTCCATCGGCGCGTCGACCCGCAGCGGTGTGACCTGCACGACGACGCGGTCGCGGGCCGATCCAGATTCCGATCCAGATCCCGATTCCGTTGTCGACGGCGGCGTCGGCGCGAACCTCGCGCAGCCGGTTGCGGGGGAGGGCTGGATCGTGCCTCCCGAACCCTCGACGAGGGCGTGCGCGATACCGCGCGACCCCGGCAGCCACTCGGGCCGCACGCCGAGTGCCCGCTCGCAGCGCTCGGACAGCCAGCTCGGGCTCGGCGTGCCGCGCCCGGCGGGCGTCGGCAGGCTGTGCTCGACGCAGACGACGACCCGCTTCACCCGCAGCCCCACGGCGGTCGCGACCGGGAGCATCACGAGATACTCGAGGTCGGTGACGATCAGCGTGTCGACGGTCGCCCGCTGCTCCCAGCTGATCCAGGCGGCATCACCCGACTCGACGAGCTCCCAGACGTCTTGCGCGACCCGTACGCTGCGATACCGCGAGCTCAGCCGGGGGTGCACGCCGCGCAGCAGTCCGACCGTTCGCCCGGCGTCGGACGCGCGAATCGCGGCGACCCAGCTCGCGGTGTCGGCGACGCCCTCCTGCCAGTCGCCGAGGTACGCGACGTCGAAGTGATCGGGCAGCTCGCCGCCGCGCAGCGGCTGCGGTGCGAGGCAGGCCCGCTCGCCCGCTGGGAGGGGCAGCTCGCGCTGCGGGTGCTCCGCGATGCGCCGGTGCCAGCCGCGGTACTGGTCGCGGTAGGCGATGCGCACTCCGGCGAACCAGTCGGTGTTGACCCGGAAGTCGCCGCGCGAGAGCGAGCCGGCGGTGAGCTGCACCAGGCTCAGCGGTGCGGGCACCAGGTAGACGCTTTGCGGGCCCCGCCAGGCCTCGATGCGCTCGCGAAACTCGGAGTCGGCCGCCTTGCGCACCTCGTCGTAGTAGCCGATGGCGTCGAGCACCTCCGCGCGCCGAAAGAGCAGCGACGACATGTTCAGCCGAGTGGGAGGGGTGCCGAAGTAGGTCACCTCGCCGTCGGAGCCGATGCGCAGCGACCGGCTGAACGTCGCGACGAGCGCCGGGTCTTCGAGCAGCGGCAGCACCTGATACTCGATGCGCCGGGAGTGCGAGAGGTCGTCGGCGTCGAGAAAGGTGACGAACTCGCCGCGAGCCTCGCGCAGGCCGGAGTTGCGGGCGATGTACGCGCCGCCGTTCTGCTCGAGCCGGATGACGCGCACGCGGTCGTCGCTCGACTCCGCCGCGGCGAGGTGCTGCTCGCCGTCGGGCGAAGCGTCGTCGAAGATGATGATCTCGATGTTGCTCCACGACTGCCGGGTGAGCGACTCCACGGTGTTGGCGAAGGATCGCGTCGGCCGGTAGCACGGCACGATCACGCTCACGAGGGGCTGCTGCTCGGCCGGGATCGCGCAACCGGCGACCAGGGGCGCGTGAATGCGCGTGAAGAGCGACTCGTCTCCGAGGGGGCCGTCGCTGTCGAGCTGCCAGGGCTCCAGCCCGAGACCGGTGAGGGGCTCGTTCAGCGCGCGCCACCACGGGTCGACGAAGCCGCGGTCCCAGGCCGTGGCAAGATCCGGGCGCATGAGGTCGCAGCGGCCGCCCCAGGCGATGTTGCTGTCCGGCGCGTGCACCCGGTAGAGGTCTTCGAGCAGCTGGGTGTCGCGGGTGAGGATCGCCGAGCCCTGGCACATCATCCACAGCCGGTACTCGGTCAGCGTGGGGCCGATCTCGCGGTGGCGCGCGGCGAGCCGCGTCGCGCGCGCGGCGAGCAGGAGCGCCTCTTCGCCGGGGTTGACGACGATGTTCAGCAGTGCGGCGTAGAGCAGCTGACGCAGCCGCCACGATCCGGGGAAGATGCTGTAGCCGCTGTCGCGCACGAAGGCGGCGAGAGCCTGCCAGTCGAAGCGCCCCCGCGTACCCTGGCGGGCGAGCAGATCGATCGCGTCGGACGATGCCATGCGGGCACCGAGCAGATACAGGTGCTCCGGCTCGGCGTGCAGCAGGGCGCGGTAGTCGTGCTCGCCCAGCAGCTCGATCCCGGCGGCACCGGGTGCACCGCTCGCCTCCGGCACCGGAGCGGGCAGATCCCTGCGCACCGCGGGCGAATCGGCCAGGCGGCGGAGGCGGTTGGAGACTTTTCTGCGCAGCTGCGGGGGGATCACGGCTCAGACCTCGCGATCCGGAGTCGGTTCGAGCGCCCGCTTCGCACCGAGCGCCGCCGCGAGCTCCGAGGGGCGCACCCACTCGGGCTCGACACCGAACGTGCGCACGCACCGCTCGTCGAGCCAGGCTCTGCCGCTCTCTCCGCCGCTCGGCGGATCGTCCGAGAGCACGACGAGCCGGTCGACGACGATATCGTTGCATGCGTCGCTCGGCAGCAGCACGAGGTAGTCGGCGCTCGCGACCACGAGCGTGCCGATGCGCACGGGCTGGTCCCAGCTGATCCAGCTCGCCCGCCCCGACTCGACCAGCTGCCACGTGGCCCGCGACAGCACGAACTGGCGGCTCGCCGCGGTGACCCGCTGATCGACGCCGTGCAGCAGGCCGATCGGGTCTGCGGCACCCGGCTCTGCGGCACCGGCATCGTCGGCTCGGTCGTCACCCGCAGCGGCGAGACCGCTGAGCATGCCCGCCCAGCCGCGCGGCTTCTCGACCTGCCGCGACCAGTCGGCGAGGAAGGCCAGGTCGAGCCGATCGAGCTCCGGAAGCTTGAGGAAGGTGCGGGGCGCGGTGAAGCGTCGGGGGCCGCTGTCGTCGTGGATGCCCGGCTCGTCTCCCTCAGCGCGCACCGTCACCGAGAAATCGGCGTCGGGCGACTGCAGTTCGAGCTGGTGCCAGGTGAAGTACTGGTGGCGGTAGGCGACGCGCCGTCCGCTCCACCAGCCGTTGCGGAAGTCGCCGCGCGAGAGAGACCCGGATGTGAGCTGGATGAGCCCGAGCGCGTCTCTCATGTGCTTGACCGAGCGCTTGCCGAAGCGCAGCTGCATGCGCAGAATGTACTCGGTGTCGGCGGCCTTGTAGACGCGATCGTAGAGGCCCAGGGCGTCGAGCGCGGCCTGTCGGCGGAACAGCAGCGAGGAGGCGTTGCGGCGCAGGGCGGTCGCGCCGAAGGTGATGAGGCTGCCGTCGCTGTAGAGGCGGATGGCGTGCGAGGCCGTCGCCATGAGTTCGGGATCGGCGAGCAGGGGAGCGATCTGTCGCTCGATGCGGCGCGGGTGGGCCTGGTCGTCGGCGTCGAGCACGGTGACGAACTCGCCGGTCGCCTGGATGAGGCCCGTGTTGCGCGCGTGATAGGCGCCGCTGTTGCGCTCGAGGGTGATGAGCTGCACTCGCGGATCGAGCGCCGCAGCTTCGGCGATGACCTCGCCGCCCCTGGGCGAGGCATCGTCGACGATGATGATCTCGAGGTTGCTCCAGCTCTGCCGAGACAGCGACTCGACGGTGTTGACGAAGCTGCGGTCGGGACAGTAGGCGGGCACGATGACGCTCACGAGCGGCTGCTGATCGGGCGGGATCTCGCAGCCCGCGACGGCGGGAGCGTGGATGCGCTCGAACACGGTGGCGTCGGCGGTCGGTGCGGGCGACTCGAACTCCCAGGGCTCGACGCCGCTCTCGGCGAAGGGCTCGTTCAGAGCCGTCCACCAGGCGTCGAACGCTGCGGCCCCGTCGGACACGAGGGCATCCGCGCGCAGCGCGTCGACGCGGGCGACCCACTCCACGTCCTCGGGAGAATCGAGCGCCAGGCAGAGCCGCTCGAAGAGTTCGGCATCGCCGAGGTAGAGCGGGATCTGGAAGGCGAACAGGCGCAGCCGCGTGTCGCCGAGCGCGGCGGCGAGGTCGGGGTGCGGCAGCGCGATGCGGAGCGCACCGGCCGACGACCGCAGCGACGCGTCGCCGAAGTCGATGACGCAGTGGAGCACCGCGGCGGAGAGCAGGTGCGACAGCTCCCAGTGAGGCGGAAAGGACGTGCGTTCGGGGTCGCGGAAGAGCCCCTCCAGCTCGTTCCAACCGAGCTCTTCGCGGGTGCCGTACCGGGCGAGCTGCTCCAGCGCGTCGGCGGAGAACATGCGGGTGCCGAGCTTGTACAGATCGAGCGCGGGGCGCACCGCCTCGCGTCGGTACTCGGTCTCCGTCAGGCGCAGCGGATCGACCGCTGCTGGTGCGGCATCGGACGGAGAGGTTTGAGCGGAACGAGGCGATCGCAGCGATCGCAGCTTGCGGCGGAGGGATGAGAGGACCACCCGCCCATGGTATCCGACCCGCGCTCCGCTGCCGCCCTGCTACCGGCCAGCTGCCGCGTCGACGAGCGGTGCGAGGCGCTCCTCGAGCGGCTTCGCGAGGGTCGTCACGTAGGTGTCGGTGATGTGCGACCCCTGTCGGTACACGAGCACGTTGCCGATGACCGCGGGGCAGCGCTCCGCGACCGGGCAGATGACATCGGCGAGGTCTACGAAGTCGGTGATGCCGGTCATCTTCATCGCGAGCTGCTGGAGGCTCGCGCCCGAGCGGTCGATGGCCTTCTCACGGTCGAAGGAGCACTTCGAGAGCTCCTGCGGGTGCTCGGCGACGCACTCGTAGACCTCCATGCCGGAGTCGGGGTTGTCGAGCAGGGGGATCACGGCGATGTTCTGGTCGAGCAGCCGCTGCCAGGCACCGGCGATCATCTCGGCACCGGGGGTCTCATCATCGCCGACCTTGCCGTCGCGCACCTTGCGCCCGCTGGTGACCACCGCCACGGGATCGATGTCGATGATCTGATCCATCGCGGCCCGGTTCCACTCCGCGCAGCTGCGGCTTTTCGCGTCGTTCTCCGCGAAGCGAGGGTCGGTGAAGGCGCACCCCGATTTGAACACGGTGACGAGGTGCCAGCCCTGAGACTCGGCTACCTCGATGAGTGCCGACTCCAGCTGCTGAATCTTCGAGTCTCCGGTTGCGACGACGGTGATGTCGCTCTTCAGGTCGCCGTACTCGCAGAGGATGACCTCGGCCCTGTCGAGGTCGGTCTTGCACTCGTCGTCGTAGGGAGGCATGTCGCTCGTGGCATCGGCGGGTGCAGGGGTGATCGGGTCGACCACGTCGACGGAGGCGAGGTCGGCGTTCTTCGCGGGATCGCTCGAGAGCGCGGCGGCTCCCAGCTTCGACGTGTCGATCTTCGCGACCGCGCTGCCGCCGGGGGTGACGAGGATGAGCGCGAGGCCGGTGATGACGCCGACGAGCGTCAGATTCAGGCCCGTGGAGAACGCGAGCCGGTGGTTCTTGGCCAGCGCGGGCGAGAGGCGAATCGGGTTCTCGATGTACTTGAGGCTGAGCCAGGCGACGACGCCGGAGAGCAGCACCGCTGGAATCGACCAGCGCAGCCGCAGCTCGCCGAAGTAGGCCTCGGCGAACACCAGGAACGGCCAGTGCCACAGGTACCAGGAGTACGAGACGCTGCCGATCCCGACCAGTGGGCGGAACGCGAGCAGCCGGTTCACTCCCGCGGGTTCGGGATCGCGACCGGTCGTCGCCACGATGACGGCGGCCGTGCCGAGCACCGGCACCAGCGCGAGCGCTCCCGGCCAGGCCGTCGGGCCGTCGAAGGCGAACACCGCGAACAGCACCGCTGCGAGGCCGAGCCAGCCCAGCAGCAGGGCCACGGCCCGCGGGATGCGTCCGCAGTGCGGTGCCGCGACCGCGACGGCGGCACCGATCCCGAGCTCCCACAGGCGCGTGGTCGTGACGAAGAACGCGGCACTGGGGTTCTGCCCGGTGTAGACGATCGACCAGATGAAGCTGGGAATGACGATGACGGCCAGCGTGATGCCGATCCAGACCCGCAGCCGGTCGCGGTTGATGCGCTTCAGCACGAGCGCGGCCATCAGCATGAGCAGCAGTGGCCACACGACGTAGTACTGCTCTTCGACCGCGAGCGACCAGAAGTGCTTCACCGGAGAGACGCCCGCACCCTCGGCGTTGTAGTCGACGGCCTGCTCGGCGAAACGCCAGTTGACGACGTAGGCCGCGGCGGCCGAGATGTCGGCACCGACGCTGCGCCAGTGCGTGTT
Organism: Leucobacter sp.; assembly: GCA_047973175.1. Lineage (GTDB taxonomy): Bacteria > Actinomycetota > Actinomycetes > Actinomycetales > Microbacteriaceae > Leucobacter. The sequence goes on along the minus strand of JBKEBN010000085.1, from coordinate 57,165 downwards.
CGGGATGATGAGCCAGGTGCCGATCGCCGAGAAGATCAGCACGACCAGGCTGGCGGGCAGCAGCCGCTTGGCGCGCCGGCCCCAGAACGCGATGAGGGAGATGCGGCCGGTCTGCTCGAGCTCTCGGATGAGCAGCCCCGTGATGAGAAAGCCCGAGATGACGAAGAACACGTCGACGCCGACGAAGCCGCCGCGGATGAACGGCACGCCGGCGTGGAAGAGCAGCACGAGGCCGATCGCGACCGCGCGCAACCCCTCGATCTCAGGGCGGAACCTGCTTTTCCTCGGCGTCGGACCGGTCATCGGCGGTGTCCGCGGGCGCGGCTCTTCGGCGCGCGGGTCAGAGGCTTGCAGGCAAAGGGCACCCGACGATTTTAGATGACGCAGTTCGGACTTTGCTTCAAGCGCGGCCCGGTGCCGATTACCCGCCGGGTTCGTCCTGCGACCCCGCGCGCCTTCTGCGATCGATCTCGAGAGCCTGCTCGAGCACGCGGTGGGAGTTGGAGCGATCGCGGAAGAGGTAGAGGTCGTCGAGGCGCTGCTCGAACGCCGGATCGGGGGCGAAGCCGCGCCCGATGAGGGAGAGCGTCTGTTCGAGCAGCTCGTCGAGTGAGTGGCTGATGGGTCCGGGGGCATCCCGCTCGTAGCTGAAGAGACCCTCGCGGTAGTGCTGGGCACGGAAGCGCTCGACATCGGAGTGGTCGAAGATCACGGGCTTGCCGAGATAGGCGAAATCGAAGAAGACGCTCGAGTAGTCGGTGATCATGGCCGCGCCCTTCGCGAACAGATCGCGATACCTCACCTGACCGGGAGGATGAATGACGACGCGATCGGAGGCCAGTTCGCGGTAGAGGTGCTGATAGGCCGACATTGCGGGGTGCAGCATCATCTCGATGCGGGCGTCGGCGCTGCCGAGCGCCTCCAGCAGCGCGGGATCCGTGAGGAAGGCGCGCTGGTGAGTGTAATACTCCTCATCGGCGAGGTTCTCGCGGGCGAGGCTGGTGCCGTCGGCCTGCCGCTCGCCGGTGAGCCAGGCGCGCCAGGTGGGCATGTACAGCAGGGTCGCCGATGAGCCGGCACTGCGGTTCTCCAACAGGTCGAAGCGCGGGAAGCCGGCTTTCAGCACCCGGTGACCGAGCGCCAGATCGGGATCGCTCGCGAACTCGAGTTCGTGCCTGCCGCCCACGACGACGCCGTCGTGCCCGCGACGCAGGCGACTGAACACGCCGCCGACGCTGTTCATGGTGATGCCGTGCTGCAACCAGACGAAGGTGAAGTCGGTCTCGTCGGCGTAGCTGAAGACCGGCTCTGCGAAGAACGGATTGTTGTAGGCCTCGGGAAGGTGCGAGGCGAAGAGGATGCGCGCGTTGAGGTACAGCCGGCGGTGAAGCGAGGAACCGGGCTCGACGATGCGGCCGGTCGACTTCAGCTCGGCGTAGCTCGGAGCCGAGCGATCGAGCACCAGCCAGGTGCGCCTGCGCAGGTCGCGACGGTGCTTCTGAATGTAGCGGAACAGCGCCTCGCCGTTGTCGTCGCCGAACTTCGGGCGGTCGGTGATGAGCAGCACGGTCTTCCGGTTGCGCGCGAAGCGGCGATCCGGAGCCTCGATGCCGTCCTCGGCCAGAGCGCGAACGGTATCGCGATTGTAGCGACGCCTGTTCGGGGCGGCGCTCGTCACCAGGAAGGAGTTCGCCCCCCGCAGAGCAACGGCGCCGTGGTCGTTGAAGACGCGCGTGTAGTCGCGCGTCTCCCGAAAAGGACTGCGATCTCCGTGGAACACGCTGAGACACGGCCGCACCCGACCGGTGTTCTCGTTGAGGAACCCGAGCTGCCAGCTCGACTCCTCCGCGCTGAGCGGGATCCTGAAGCGGCGGTAACTGGCCGGTGACGCGACGAAATCGTCGAAGCGCTCGGCGATTCCCTGCCAGTGGTCGCTCCGCTCGACCGCTCTCAGCACCCGCTTGTGCGGCCCGGAGAGCACCAGGTCGAGATCGAGGGAGCGATAGCCGATGAAGAACGCCTCGACCTCGACGCAGTCGGGAAGCACGCGGGCGCTCATCAGAGTCGTCTCGAGCTTGGCGAGACCCGTGACGCTGCACCCTTCGAACACGAGCCGTTGACTCTGCGAGTCGGCGTTCGCCCGCCAGACGTGCGGGCGTAGGCCGCCCACGGAGCAGAGCGCGTACTTCGGAGCGTTGCGCTGCGCCCAGTGAGACCCCGAGAGATGCTGCGGTGGGAGCGCATCGAGCACCCGCGCGAGGCGCTCGCGATAGGCGTCGAGCTCCTCGTCAGATTCCCACAGCTCGGCTGAGAGCCTGCGCAGGGCGCGGACGGCGAGGAAGGTGATGACGGAGGAGAGGACCGGGTTGCCGCGCTCGCCGCTGAAACCGTCTTCGCCGCGCTCGCCGGCATCTCCCGACAGCGACTCGAGCACGTTCGCGGAGTCGAAGAGGAAGCGCCTCACCTCTTCGCGGGTGCCGTTCAGCACCCGGAGAGGTGCCCTGGTGCCCGGAGCCGCCTCGACCGCGCCGTTCAGCAGCCCCATTCTCAGGCCGCCCCGCCGGATCCCTCGATAGGCCGCCGCCCACGCGCCGAGATGCAGGAAGTCCGTCGCGTTCGCTGCTGCGCCGTCGGCTGAGTCGAACAGCAGATCGGTGCGGAACAGGCCGCAGACGCTCATGGCAGAGAACGCCGTCGGAAAGTCGGCGAGTTCGACCACCGTGCGGCGGCCCGTGCCCACGCCGCGCTCGACGACGTCGTGCCTGGTGGGGAACGGGTTCTCGCCCGCGTAGGCGGGATAGACGGCGACCGCCTCGAGTTCGGGCCTCGCCACCAGCAGTCGAGACAGGGACTGGCGCAGGCGCTCGGTGAGAGAGACTCCGGCCACTACCGAGCACACCCAAGCCCCGCTGAGACGCCCTCGCAGCTCGCTCTCGCGCAGCTCACCGACGTCGGCCAGCTCGAGAACGCTGACGGAGCCGTGCTGCGACTCGGAGAAGAGTCTCGCGCGTTCGACGACCTCGGAATTCTCGGTCTCGACGACGAGCAGGGTCTCTGCGAGACTGGTTGCCGCGATCGCATCGGATACCGCGGTGTCAGACCGATTCGCGGCACCGATGCTGCTCAGGGTCGCGTCGAGCAGTGCGGGATCGCTGCCGCAGTTGACGACGAGGGAGATGCTCGGAGGGTACACGGGCACCGCGGAGCCCGTGGAGGCCTCGATCGATCGCGCGAGGGCTTCGCAGGCGGAACCGCTCGGCTGCGGGTGGGCACAGGTCTCGATGCGCCGCCGATAGGCGGCGGGAAGACCGCCGGCCGTGCCGGCTGTGTCGAGGATCAGGTCGAGCGCCTCGAACACCGCCTCCTCGTCGTCGGTTACGGGGCCGAACCCGTGCGCCTCGAAGTCGAATGAGCCGGGAAGCGAGAGCAGCGACTCACGTTCCGGCGCTGCCCGGTCGAACTGGAAGTACACCGTCGGTGCGGCGCAGAGCGCCGCGTCGAAGGCGACCTCGGAGTAGTCGGTGAGGCAGACCGTCACGTCAGCGAACAGTTCGTCGTTGTCGGTGCCGTCGCGCACCTCGATCCAGGTCGGAAGCTCAAGCGTCTGCAGCACCGCACCGTAGCCTTCCGGCGCGACGAAGCGCGCCCGCATGCCGTAGCGCGAGCACACCGATTCGAGCCGCGGGTCTGCGAGCAGCGAACGCCAGCGTCGCACGAACTCGGTGTTCGAGAGGTGCTCGGCGAGGCCGGGAAGGCCGGGGACCCCCCAGTCTCTGCGAGAGGAGGGAGCGATCAGCAGCACGTGCTGAGAACCGTCGGTGCCGAGACCGGTGCTTCTCTCTGCACCGCGCCTCCGTAGACGATCCTGGTAGGGCAGGCCGACTGTCCAGACCTCATCGCTGTCGACACCGTAGGGCGTGTCGGGAGCGCAGAGCGCGTCCGTCTCGAAGGGGGCGCTGACGACGGTCGCGTCGGGGCGCGTGCGATTCATCCGCCGGTAGTCGGGCCACGCGCGCACGTGCTCGGGAAGGTGCACGAACCGCCAACTCTTTTTCGGACCGGGGGCGTCGAAGCGATTGTGGGCCGACCAGTCGAGATCGGACGACACGAGCACCGCGGCACCCTCCATGAGCTGCCGGTGCCGGGCGGTTCCCCTCGGAACGATCTCCCTCGCACCGCCGTCGGGCACCTCTCGGAGCCGCTCGGCCAACTCCGCATCGGCTACGAGCCGGAGGGGGATGCTCGGTCTCGAGGCGCGGATGTGATCGTAGAGTGGGAGCGCGCTGCGCGATCCGGTCGACGGGACATCGATGACCCAGGCACCGTCTGGCTCGGGAGGGCACCCGGGACCCCGATCCCGATCGGCATCGCCGCGCTCACCGCGAGGCGAGGGCACGGGTGAGGGTTCGTCCGTCTGCCGTGCGCCCGCAGCACCCGCCGGCGGCCCGTCGGCCCGCACGCTCTCCATCGCGGGAGCCGTGAGCCCCATGCGCTCGAGCAGCCGCTTCTCGGTGAGGGCCTGGCCCCCGAACGCGAACTCCAGCAGTTTCGTGCGGGAGCGGAGCTTCACGCGCTCGTTCGGGGCCGCCTCGACGCGCACCAGGTGCTCGTAGCACCAGGTCTCGCCGAGAAACTCGACTGCGCGGATCTTTCGGGTCCACTCCGCTTTCGGGCGCTCCGAGGTCGAGGCCGTGAAGCGGTGCCGACGCGTGCTCGCGTAGAACCCGACCCTGCGGTGCTGCGTGACCGCGTTGGTCTCGCGCAGCACCACCGGCGTGGAGGTGAGCGGGCCGACGGCGGCGAGCCAGGCGCACCGGATCTCGAACGGAAGATCGACGACGTTGAAACCGAGAATGTTCTCGGCACCGATCCGGGCCAGGTTGTCTCGCAGGGCGCGACTGATCGACCGCCGCTGCTCGGAGGTGAGCATGTACGCCGGGCTGTTGGGGCGGAGGCAGCCGCGGAAGAGGTGGTAGACCGCGTAGAGCAGAGAGTTCGCGAGCCACTGCGGGCAGCGGTCTCCCGCGCGATCGAGGATCTCGCTGTGCGACGCCCCGATGGTGACCTCGTATCGACTGTAGCTCTTCGTGGCCCGGTCGATGATCGAGGTGCCGTCGCCGCGTTTGAGGTAGTGGTAGACGGCACGCGGGGCGACGACGTAGCGCGCTCCGTTCTCGATGAGGTATCGCAGGTTGAAGTCGGCGTCGGATCCGGTGCGAAGGCGCTCGTCGAAGCGCAGACCGGCGCGCTGGATCACCTCGCTCGACCAGATCCCGGTGCCCCCGGAGAGGTGGATCTGCTCGGGGGTCTGCTGCAGGTCGATGACGCGGGTCTTCTGCTGCGCGAACCGGAAATCGAGCGGGTGCGGAAGCGGTGCACCGTCGAGGGTCGCCGTGCGCATGCAGCTGACGAACATGGTCTCGGAGGGAAACTCCTCGATCGCCGCGGCCAGGTGGGACAGGTAGGCCGGATCGAGGGTGTCGTCGGGATCGGGGGTCATGATCCAGCTGCCCCGAGCCAGCGAGAACCCCAGATTGCGAGCCGAGGCGACCCCGCCGTTCTCCTTCTCGATGAGGCGAACGGCGTAGTCGGTCGTCGGCATCCACTTCCGGATCACCTCGCCGGAGTTCTCCGGGCAGCCGTCGACGACGAAGACGAGCTCGCAGCGACTCTTGTCGAAATCCTGCGCGTCGAGCGACGCCAGGAAGTCGGGGAGGTACCGCCGCACGGCATAGCAGGCCGGAACGATGGAGAAGAGCGGCCTCTTCTCGGCCGCGCCGTTCGCCGCTTCGGCGGCTGCGATGTCGGCCGCGCGGTTCGTCTCCGAGGTGAACACTCCAGCGACCCCGTCTGCTACAGAACCGTGATGTTCTCGCCCGAGAGCTTGTTGCGGGTGTCGAACACGGGGGTCTCGACACCCTGCAGCAGGGTCACGTCGATGTCCGAGTGGTCGGTGACGAGGATTGCGAGGTCGGCGTCTGCGACGAGTTCGGCGGTCAGCTCGGCGCGGGCGGCACCCTTCGGCCAGAAGCGCTCTTCGACGTGGCTGTCGATGCCGATGACCTCTGCACCGAACTTGTTCAGCAGCTCGATGACGCCGACCGCGGGTGACTCGCGGGCGTCGCTCGAGTCCTTCTTGTAGGCGACTCCGATGACGAGCACCTTGGAACCGCGCAGCGACTTGCTGTGCTCGTTGAGCACGTGCATGGCGCGGTTGACCACGTACTCGGGCATGTGCTCGTTGACGTCGTTCGCGAGGTCGACGAAGCGGAAGTCGCGGCCGAGATCGGTCTTGACCTTCCACGAGAGGTAGCTCGGATCGATCGGCAGGCAGTGGCCGCCGACGCCGGGGCCGGGCGTGAACTTCATGAAGCCGAAGGGCTTGGTGGCTGCGGCGTCGATGGTCTCCCAGACGTTGACGCCCAGCTCGTTCGCGAACATCGCGAGTTCGTTGACGAGCGCGACGTTGACGTGGCGGAAGGTGTTCTCCAGCAGCTTGGCCGTTTCGGCCTCGCGCGGGGTGCTCACCGGCACGGTGGTGTCGACGAGGTCGGAGAACAGCTTGTTCACGCGCTCGAGCGATGCCTCGTCGATGCCCGACACGATCTTCGGGGTGGTCTTGAACGAGAACTTCTGGTTGCCGGGATCGATGCGCTCGGGGCTGTAGCCCGCGAAGAAGTCGGTGCCGGCCGTGAGCCCGCTGAGCTCCTCGAGGATCGGCACCATCAGCTCTTGCGTGGTGCCGGGGTAGGTGGTCGACTCGAGCACCACCGTCGCGCCGCTGGTGACCAGCGGGCCGAGCGAGCGGCTGGCGCTCTCGATGTAGCTGAGGTCGGGCGTCGCGTTGCGCAGCGGCGTGGGCACCGTGATCACCGCGTAGTCGAAGCCCTCGGCCGGAGCGTATTCCGTTACGGCGTGGTAGCGGCCCGAGTCGAGCGCGGCCTGCAGCTGCTCGTTCGAGATGTCGTCGACGTACGACTCACCGCTCGCGAGCATCCCGATGCGGTGCGCATCGAAGTCGATGCCGACGACGTCGTAGCCCGCGTCGACCGCCCGCATGGCGAGCGGCAGGCCGACATAACCCTGACCGATAACGGCAAGCTTTGATACTTTGGCGGTGTCATTCACCAGTACAGTATATAAGCCGTTCTTGACGCGAAATCTACGCCGGTGCCGCCTCCGTGGCCGCGATCCACGAGCGCGCGAGCGCGGCCCCGCCGCTGCTCCAGCCGTCGTGCACGCGCTGCGGCCGATCACTGCCGCCCTCGACCGCCACCCTGTCGAGCAGTGCTCCGAGACGCTGCGCGGCAGAATCGCCGTCGGACTCGCACCAGGCCTCAGCGTGCCGTCGCAGACGGCCGCGATCCACCTCGCCCGCGCGGGCCCGCTCGGCGAACGCGCGCGCCTCCTCGGGGTTGCGAACCGGGGGGTACACCGTCTCGTCTGCGAGGAACGGGTAGTTCACGGGCTCGTCGCCGAGGCGAATCTCAGCGGTGGGAATTCCCAGGGCCGCAGACTCCCAGGCCACGCCGCTCGAGAACTGGAACACGAAGGGCGGTCCCTCTGCGAGCAGATCCAGCGTGCGGCCACCCTCGTACGTCGACCAGCCGGTGGGCAGAAGCTCGCGGATGTCGTCCGGGTTCGAGCGGGGGTGCGGGGCGACGATCATGCTGCCGAGATCGGCACCCGAGAGCGTTTCGAAGACCCTGCGGAGAGTCTCGGGAGGATCGGGCGAGAGCGCGAGCACGCCCGGTGCCTGCGCGCGGGTCGCCGGGAGCGGCCGCGCGAGCACGTCGGTCGCGAGGTTGCCGACGATATCGAGCAGTTCGGGCCGCGCTCCGATCGAGTTCGCGTAGAACTCCCGCTCGCCCCGTCCGCGCAGCCCCACGTAGCTCGTCGGGAGGTCGAGGTAGGCGCAGTTGTCGGCGACCGGGGCGTGCGGCACGTACGTCACCGGCACCGACTGCTCGTTCGCCGCGACGATCAGGGTGCGCAGGGTCGGCGCGTGCTGCGTCGCGATGACCACGCCGGAGTACGCGCTCAGGTCCGTGGCTCGGTACAGCGCGAGCGCGAGCGCGAGCTTCTGCAGTTGCACCTCGAACGAGGCGGTCACGGCATCGGCGGCGCGATCCGCGAGTGCGCTTCGCAGCCGCCGCTGCGCGACCTGCACCGCCTCGGTCGTGACGATTCCCTCGCGCAGTTCGGGCCGCGGGTTCATCAGCTTGACGGTTTCGGCAGAGGAACCGATCAGACGCTCGACGGCCCGGTACTGATTGACCGTCTCGGTGGCGACGAGCGTCGACCCGTAGCGGGCGTGATTCGGCACGCTCACAATGCGCGTGTGCAGGGGTTTCTCGAGAACCGCGGGTGAGAGGGGAGCGCGCAGGCGATAGAAGTCGAGCTGCGGGCGAATGCACCAGAGCAGGTTCTCGGCCTCGGAGGTCTCGATGTCTGCCTCAGCTGCGCCGGTTCGGAAGGACAATCGGGCTCCTCTGCTCTGTCGCGGGGGACTCGGGATCAATCCTAACGGGGCAGCCGCCGCGTCGCGGGATCCCGCAGCACCAGCTGTCGCCGCTTCGGTCGCGACAGGCTTCCCCCGGTAGGCTGGCGGTGTCATGACGCGCGGAGCGCTGCGCGGGAGGGAAGGGCGACTTGCTGGAGAGCGACGGGGCGCGCACGGGTTCGAACGCCTGGGTGATCATCCCTGCGCGCGGCGGGTCCGTCGGTGTTCCGAGAAAGAACCTGCGCAAGCTGGGGGGCAAGCCGCTGATCCGGCACACCATCGACACCGCGCTCGAGGTGCTGCCGCCCGAGCGCGTGATCGTGGTGACCGACGACGCAGAGATCAGAACCGTCGCCGAGAACGCGGGCGCGCGGGTGATCCACGAGACCTTCCCCACACCGCCCGAGGAGACGCTCGACACGAAGGTGCTGCGCAACCTGCCGGCGCTGCGAGAGCGCGGCGCGCGGGGGAGCGACCCGGTGCTCACGGTGCAGCCGACCTCGCCGCTGCTCCGCGCCGAGACCGTGCGCCGGGCGATCCGGCTGTTCGACGACGCAGAGACCCGCTCGGTGCTGTCGGTCGCTCGGGATCAGCACCTGCGGTGGAAACGCAACGACGACGGATCGGTGGCCCCGCTGTTCACCGCCCGCGTGAACCGGCAGCAGCTGCCGCTCGAGTACCGCGAGACCGGCGGCGTGATCGCCGCGCGGCTCGACGACATCGAGCAGCGCGGAACCCGGGTGATCGAGCCGGTGCGGGTCATCGAACTCGAAGCCGAAGAGGCCATCGACATCGACAACTACGCCGACCTGCTGGCGACCGCGCACCTGCTCACCCGCATGCGGGTCGCGATCCGCGTCGACGCGTCGCCCGAACTCGGCATGGGGCACGTCTACCGCATGCTCGCGCTCGCCGCCGAGCTCGCGCGGCACGAGGTCACCGTGTACCTCAGCGCCGACGCGCCGCTCGGGCAGCGGTTCTTCGGCGAATACCCCTACCGCACCGAACTCGTCGCCGACGAGCGCGACTTCCTGGCGCGCTTGGAACGATCCCGACCCGAGATCGTCGTGTTCGACGTGCTCGACACCTCTGCCGCGCAGATCGCCGGCGTTCGCGAGGCCGTGCCTGACGCGCGGATCGTCTCCTTCGAGGATCGGGGCGGCGGAGCCGCTGAGGTCGACCTGCTCGTCACCGAGTTCGTCGACAATCCCGACGTGCCGCAGAGCCGCAAACTCGCCGGCATCGATTTCGCCCTGCTCGCGCCGAGCTTCGAGATCGAGCAGCGGCACGGGTCGCGCGTGCGCGACGAGGTCGGGGAGGTGCTGGTGCTGTTCGGCGGCACCGACCCATCCGGGCTGGCCGTGCGCGCGCTCGAATCGCTCGCCAGGGTCGGCTACGCCGGGCACGTGACGGTGGCGCGAGGGCTCGGGGCCGAAGCGATCACGATCGACGACTCATCGCTGCCGTTCGCGCTGAGGGTGCTTGAGAACGTCACGAACATGCCGGCCCTCATGGCGGAGGCCGATTTCGCCTTCACCTCGGCGGGCCGCACCGTCATCGAGCTGCTCAGTCAGGGAACCCCCGCCATCTGCCTCGCGCAGAACGAGAAGGAGCTCACGCACACCCACGCCACCGCTGAGAACGGCGTGCTCGCACTCGGCCTCGGAGTCGCCGTCGATGACATCGCGCTCGACGCGGCGACGCAGTCGATGCTCGACGACGCCGAGTTGCGGCGGCGGTACGCTGAGCGGGCCGCGCGCGCGGGTGAGCAGCGCAGCAACCGCAAGACGCTTTCGGAGCTGCTTGCGAGGCTCGGGATCGAGGAGCTCTCGGTGTTCTGAGCGCGGCTCTCACCCTCACATCCCTCACCCCCACGTCCGCGCTCACCCGACCAAAGCCTCCCAGGCGCACGTTTCACCAGCACAATTCGAAAGGCGGCCGCAGAATGTTCGAACGCCCCTACGCCGATCCGTACATCATCGCCGAGATCGGCGTGAACCACGAGGGCTCGCTCGAGCGCGCGAAAGAGATGATCGCGGCCGTCGCCCGAGCCGGCGGGCACGCCGCGAAGTTTCAGACCTACAAGGCCGACACCCTGGCGAGCGCGCAGAACAGCCCCGCCTACTGGGACACGTCGAAGGAGGCAACGCCCTCGCAGCACGAGCTGTTTCAGAAGTTCGACAGCTTCGGTGAGGCCGAGTACGCCGATCTGGCAGCCTATTGTGCAGAGGTCGGCGTCGATTTTCTCTCGACGCCGTTCGACCTGCCGTCGGTGGGCATGCTCGCACCTCTGATGCCGGCGGTGAAGGTGGCGTCGGCCGATCTCACCAACGTGCCGCTGCTGCGCGCAGTAGCCGCGACGGGAAAGCCGGTGATTCTCTCCGGCGGTGCCTCCACCCACGACGAGATCGACTGGGCGCTGAGCATACTCGAAGCGGCGGGGGCGCGGGAGATCGCGCTGCTGCACTGCGTTCTGCGCTACCCGACGCCGCCCGAGCACGCGAACCTGCTGGGCATCGAGCGGCTCCGATCCCGCTTCGGCGAGCGCGCCGTGATCGGGTACTCGGATCACGTCGCGCCGTCTGCCGATGGGTCGCTGCCGGCGATCGACATGGCCGCGGTCATGGGATCCCGAGTCATCGAGAAGCACTTCACCGACGACCGCAACGGCGTCGGCAACGACCACTACCACGCCTTCGACGAAGACCTGCTGCGGGACTACGTCGCGACGCTCGCCACGTACCGCACGCTCGCGGGCGACGGAATTCCGGACATCGCGGCTCAGGGCGCGGCGGTAGAGAACGCCAGACGCCGAATCTTCACCGCGCGCGACCTGCCCGCGGGAACCGTCATCGCCGAGGGCGACCTCATCGCGCTACGGGCCAACACCGGCGTCGAGATCGCCGAGTGGGACGCGGTCGTCGGGCGCTCGCTCGCGTCATCGAAGCGCTCCGGCGAGGCGATCCAGCGCGAAGATCTCGTGGGCGGCTGAGCGCAGGCCAGGCTGCGATCGAAGCTCACGCGGTGATCGAGCGCCGTCGGATCGGCTCCGCCGTGCTCGACTACAGGCTCGGTTCGAGGCTCTCGGCTGGGACAATATTGCCGTCTTCGTGGAGGTACTCGATCGGAATTCCGTGCATCTCTTGGGGATAGTGCTGCACATCTGTGCCCCTTGAGACCGAAGCGATGATCATCGAAGAATCTGCGGAGGGTGCGATCTCCCAGACTCCGTCAAGCGGAGGGAAAGCCTCTATCGCGGCGATCGCCTCGGCTGCGCTGAAGCCTGCAACCTGCCATCTGAGCGAAATCGAATCTTTTGAAACCGTGTCGATGAGCCTTTGAACCGATTCCGGAGGCGATTCGGTGGTTCCATAGATTACGGCGACGCGCTCTTCAGCCTGTATCTCCGCTCCGCTGTAGATCTCGGGGTAGGCACTCTCCAACTCGCGAAGAACGGGCTGCACAGCACTGCTTACGGGCTGCGCGGTGGAAGCCTGATTCTCCGGTGGGATGCTCCAGAGAGGCGCGGCGACAAAGGCGCAGACGGCCGCGCCTCCCCCGATCAGAAGAGTTCTGCGAAGGGACTTGCGCATGGAGGAGCCTCCAACGTCTCTTGAAGGGCTATCGAGTGAGTCTGAACCTCACTCTTCACTAGATTTCAGCACGTCAGTATCCAAAACAGGTGTGTGTCGAAGCGCCGCAAGAACTCGCTGCTCAAGAAACGGGAGCGGCGACCCGCAGGGCGGCCTGAGCCAGAATCGCCTCGCGCATCATCGGGTAGCTCTCGTCGATGACGTCGACGGCCTGCGTGAGCGACGGCCACCCCTTCTTTTGTTCATTGCTGAGGCGCCGGTCGAGCTTGTCGACGAGAATGGGGTGCCCGGCCCAGAGCACCTTTCGCTCGCCGTGCAGCGCAGAGGTCTGACCGTAGCCGCGACCGTCCTCGCTGATGAGCACGCTGGGGCGGCGGCGGCTCACGAAGTCGAGGTGGGCGTGCACGCGGTAGCCGATGTGCAGATCGATCTCGCGATAGAAGCCGATCTTCTCCAGGTCGTAAGCCACGTCGACCACCTCGTAGCCGAGTGCGGCGGCGGCTTCTGCCTGAGCGACCAGCGGCGCACTCTGCGCTTCGGTGGTCTGTTCGTCGGCGCGGATGCCGCGATGGAAAGTCGCGTACATCTGCGCTCGGGGGTATTTTTCGCGCAGCATGCGCATCACCGCGATCGATTCGTCGGCGTTGTCCGGCAGCGCGGGGGTCGTATACACGATGCTGCGGGGAGTCTCGGGGCCGAGCTGGGGCGGCGCACCGAGGTGAGGGATCGAGTACCAGGCGCTGCAGCCGGTGCGCACGGCTTCGATCCCGAACATCTCGGCGATGTCCCTGGTGACGTCGTCGCGCACCGAGAGCGGGGCACCTCCTCGGGTGATCGCGCGCAGGGCGGCCACGCTGCGCGCGGTCATGGCGAACGCCTCGGGTTTGCGCGCTGGGAGTCCCTGCCAGCCCAGTGCGAATCCGGCGACGGGGGTGCCGCGGTCGAGTGCGTCCTGCACGATCGGAAAGACGCCCTCGACCATCTTCGGTGTGAAACCCGGCCCGCCGCAGAGCACGAGCAGACCTGCATCGCCCGGGAGCGGGGCGCTGTTCCACCGGGGCACGGAGACGATGGGAAGATCGGGTACGACGTGCTCCCAGAGCTTTCGAGCGCGCGAGTGAATGAGATAGTCGCCGACGTTCTTCTTCGCACCGTGGGTCATGTACACCGTCATGCTGCCCGCCTTCTAGGAGTCTGAGCCGTCGATTGGAGCCGCTATGGCCAGCTGCCGCTCCTCGAAGTCGATCGGTGCCTCGGCACCTCCGCTGCGCGACGCGATGCCGTTCTGGAAGCGAATGCGCACGGATTCACCGAGTGCCCCCGAACCTTCAACGCGGCCCACGACGAACCCCCACGGCCCGGCCGGACCGCCGCTCTCGAGGTAGGTGTCCAGGAATGCGCCGGGGCGCACGAACTGCGTGACGTCCAGAGCGGACGAACGGGTCGCCGTGCCGCGCTCGAACCGCTGGAAGAGCCCGCCGCCGTTCTCCGAAACCTCCACCGGATCGCCAAGGGGCTGACCGAGGCGCGTCTCCTTGTTCTTGAACAGGTAGAGGAACTCGGAGGCGATCGCGAAGTCGGTCTCGTTGACCGGTTCATTCGGCTTGGGCGCAGGCTTCACCTTGGGTGTCGGCCTCGGCTTCACCGGCTTCGGCGGGCGCACGAACTCGACTGCCTCGTCGATCGGGCCGTCGAAGATCATCTTGCCGTGATCGAGCACGATGCCGCGCTGGCAGAGCTTGCGCACCGTGCCGATGCTGTGGCTCACCACGAACATGGTCTTGCCCTGCTCGCGCATCTCGATGATCTTCTCGTTGCACTTGGCCTTGAACGCGGCATCGCCGACCGAGAGCACCTCGTCGACCAGCAGCACGTCGACCTCGGTGTGCACCGCAACCGAGAAACCCAGGCGCGATTTCATACCAGAGCTGTACCGCTTCACCTCTGATTCCAGAAACTCGGGGCTGATGCCTGAGAACTCGACGATCTCGTTGTAGCGGGCGTCGGTCTCTTCCTTGGTCATGCCGAGGATCGCGGCGTTGAGGTAGATGTTGTCGTTGCCGGTGAGGTCGGGGTGGAAGCCCGCGCCGACCTCGAGCAGGCCGCCGATGCGGCCTCGGGTGCGCACCCAGCCGCCGTCGGGCTGTTGCACTCCCGAAATAACCTTCAGCGTCGTCGACTTGCCCGAGCCGTTGTGACCGAGCACCGCGAGCGACTCGCCCTCACCGACCTCGAAGCTGATGCCGTCGAGCGCGCGGAACTTGGTGAGACGCTCCTTCTTCGAAAAGAGCGAGACGAACGACTCCTTGAACGACTGCGTGTGCCTGAGCGCGAAGGTCTTGACAAGATCGTGCACCACGATGGTCGGTTTCGCCGAGGCGACCTCGGGCACCTCGCCTGAGGCATCAGAGATTCTGGGCAAATTGACCCTCCATCTTGCTGAATACGAGCTGTCCGATGACGAGCGTGACGATTGCGATGCCGATACCGATGAAGCCGTTCATCAGCAGCATGTCCGGCCGTGCGACGATCGTGCCCGGCTCGGCCGCGGCGACGGCGATCGGTTCCCAGAAGGTGGTGTGCGAGAGCTCGACCGCCGTGGTTACGGGGTTGGCCATGTAGATATGGTAGAGCCAGTCCGGTGCCCGATTCTTCACCGTCTCGAAGGTGTAGAGCACGGGGGAGGTCCAGGTGGCGAACATCAGAATCAGGTCGACGAAGTTTCTGGAGTCGCGGTAGAGCACGTTGAAGGCCCCGAAGAAGAGCCCGAGCCCCAGTGCGAAGACGACCGTGATGACGATCGCACCGACGAGGGCGAGCGGTTGAGCCCAACTGAACGTCCACCCGTTGAAGAGGCACACGATGAACAGCACGGCGATCTGCGGCAGGAAATGGATGACAGCGCCGCCCGCCGCGGCCACGGGAAACAGCTCGCGCGGCAGGTAGATCTTTCTGATCAGAGCCTTGTTGCCGAGCACCGCGTCGGTCGTATTGCGGAAGGTCTCGCTGAAGAGGTTGATGAAGATGATGCCTGAGAAGAGGTACACCGGGAAGAACTGAACGCTGCGGCTGACGCCGAGCAGAATGCCGATCACCACGTAGTACATGAAGAACTGAGCGAGCGGCCGGATGTACGACCACGCCCAGCCGAGGGCGGAGCCGTAGTAGCGGGTGATGACGCCCTTCCGCAGAAGTAGCGACAAGAGATACCGGTACCGGAATACGCTGAAGAGCCCCTTACTGGTGCCGGGGGTATCGAACTCAGGATCTCTGAGCGCTGATTCGTATGCCACGAAGAGCCAGTCTAGTTCGCCTGGCTGAGGGCATGGTTCGCGTGCCCTCGACGGACGCACCGCTAGGATCGAGACCATGCGCGAGCGGAACGAGGGCGGGGCGTCGTGGCGCTCGCTCACGGCAGGGCTGTCGTCGACGAAACCGCCGGTGCCGTGGGGCGAACTCGGGGGAGTCGAGGCGGTTGTGCGCCGGCTGCGTTCCCTGCACGCCGGAGAAGGCCGCATGGGCGATGCCGAGGCGCGGGCGCTGCTGACAGACCTCGCGGTGCTGTTCGACGACAATCTCTTCCTGCACTCCGCCACGCTCGCGCTCGATGAGGCCGAGTGCGTCGCGTTCGCGGAGTTCGTCAGGGATGCGCTGCGGCGCGTCGGCACCGAGCGCATCAGGGCCTTTCCCGGCCGCATCGTGCCCGAGATTCGCGAGGCCTGGCTCACCGCTGCGGGTGCCGCGGAAACGACGCCGGCCGTGCTGCTGCACGATCCTCCCGCCGGCCGCAGGGTGCACTACTGCCTGTACGCCGATGGCGACGGCGAGGTGTTCGATGTCGCGACCGGCGGGCGGCTGCTGGATCAGAAGCCGCGATCCGTCGAGTTCTTCGGCGAGCACTGGGTCTTCGAGCACAACCTGCTCGTGGAGACGACCCGGCCCCGCGAGGTGCGTTTTCGCTCGCTCGCACCGACGATCGAGGTTGCCGAGGGGGGCGCGCCGCGCACGGCCTGGCAGCTCGACGAGGCCGCGGCCGCACGCACCGCTTCGTCGCGCGGTGCCGCGCACCCGAGCGACGCCGCGCACCCGAGCGACATTGCGCCGCCGAGCGACGCCGCGCAGCCCGGCCCGGCCGCGAGTTCTCCACTTGCGAGGCTGAGACGGGCGCTGTCGCGACCCCGGTGGCGCAGAAAGGTGCTCGCCCTCGCGCTGCGCCTCGGCAATCTCACGGGGTATTCGAACCGCTTCAGCGACGCTTGGGTGCTGTCGGACCGGGTGGATCAGGCGAACGACAACGCTGAGGTGCTCTTCCGGCACCTGCATGAGCAGAGGCGCGACATCAACGCCTGGTTCGCGGTGCGCCGCGATGTGCCTGTCTACGCGGAGCTCCGCCGCAGCCGCGCAAAGGTGGTGGCGTACGGCTCGATCCAGCACTACCTGCTCATGAAGCGGGCAGTGATCTTCGCCTGCTCGCAGTCGGACACCGAGTCGCGCCTGCCCTTCGGCCCGCAGCTCATGCACCAGAGCTGGAGCTTCGTCTACCTGAAGCACGGCGTGCTGCACACCGACCACCATCGGCGCTTCAATCCGATGCAGATCAACCTCGTGCTCGCCGCGACCGAGGGCGAGCACCGCGCGCTCACCGCGGCCGGCGGAACGTACCGCTTCGTACCGGCGGAGGTGCCCCTGACGGGCATGCCGCGCCACGACCGGCTGGAGCGCGCTGTCGCGCGGTGTCGGGCGGCGGGCGCGAGCACCGATCTGCTGCTGATCGCCCCGACCTGGCGCATCTCGCTGGGCAGCAAGCAGGCAGACCACAGCTGGGCGGTCGTCGACGACTTCGAGGCTACGGAGTATGTGCGGCAGTGGCGGTCGCTGCTGCAGAGCGAGGATCTGCGCCGCGCCTGCGAGGCCGCGGGCGTGCGGCCCGTTTTTCTGCTGCACCCCCGGTTCGAGCGGCACGCGGCGGCGTTTCGGCTGCCCGACTGGGTGCGGGTCGCCGACTACCGCAGCGACGTCTCCGAGATGCTCGCGCGCACGCGCCTGCTCGTCACAGACTTCTCCTCGCTGGCCTTCGAGGTCGCCTACGTCGAAGCGCCGACCGTGTACTTCCAGTTCGACCGCGCCGACTTCTTCTCGGGCGCGCACAGCAGCCAGATCGGCGACTACGACTACGCAGCCGCCGGCTTCGGCCCGGTGACCGACGGCGTCGAGTCGGCGGTCGAGGCGGTGCGGTCGATGCTCTGCGGCGCACACCCGCTTGCCGCGGAGTACGAGCGCCGCGTGCGTGCCGAGTACACGTTCAGGGACGGCCGCAACTGCGAGCGTGCCGTCGAGGCGATCGAGACGATCCGGAGTCTGACAGCCTCACAGTGAGCCGCCCTGCTGAGCGCTCCCCAGACCCCGCGCCCGGCACGAGCACCTATGCCCGGCACCAGACCCCGCGCCCGGCACCGTTGCGGGGATGGGTTCTAGTGCCGCTCATGGGTTCTCGTGAGGGTATGAGGGTAGCGGCAGAGCAGCGGGGCTACGCTAGCCGCGCTGCGCGAGCGACTCCGAGACGGCGACCGGGCGCAGCTCGCCCTGCGCGCGCCACCAGGCGACGGCCTCGTCGAGGGTGCCGAGATCGTCGGGCAGCCATCCGCTGCCCACCAGCAGGTCGCCGGCGGCGTAGTGCGCGAGCAGTGCGCTCGCGAGTTCGGGATCGTGCCCGGCGCGCTCGATCCCGACCATGTTGACCCCGGTGAGTCGCGGCGGCGTGCCGTAGACCTTCGCGAAGGGCGGCACGTCGCGGGTGACCGGCGTGCCCATGCCGACCATCGACCCCGGCCCGATGATGCGGCGCTGGTGCACGACCGCGTTCATGCCGATGTTCACGCGGTCTCCGATGACGCAGTGGCCGCCGATCGATACGCCTGCGGAGACCGTCGAGTCGGCACCCAGCAGCACGTCGTGCGCCAGGTAGGCGCGGTTGAGCACCCAGCTGCGCGCCCCCACGGTGGTCTCGCGGTAGGTGCCCTGGTGAATCACGGCACCCTCCCTGATCACGGCACCGGAGCAGAGGCGCACGCCGGCGTGCTGCAGGTCACCGGCCCACGCCGGGTTCTGGGGCAGGCTCGCCATCTCGGGGGGTGCCCCGATCTGAGCGCCGGGCCCGATCCACACGTCGTCCTCGACGACGCAGGGGCCGAGCAGCACCGCACCAGGTCCGATCTTGACGCCGTTGCCGATCACGACCCCCTCGCCGATGAAGGCCTGCGGGCTGATTGCGCTCTCGGTGGGCGCGTTCGCGCCGGGTTCGCTCGTGGCGGTTTCGCTCATGAGAATGAGCATACTGCGGTGCGGATGGGCGCTACGGGCGCGCGCCGGTGTCGCTCCCTTGATCCGATTCATCGGGATCGGCGGTGCTCTCGGCACCGCCTTCGCGGCCCTCCAGCAGCCGGGCCTCCATGAGCGCGACGGCGCGCGCGAGATCGGTGACGCGCGCGTCGCTGCGCGCCTTCGCGCGCACGACCGCGACCGCGAAGACGATCATCGCGACGATGAAGAGGTAGAGCAGCAGGTCGGTGCCGCGGCCGATGCCGAAGAAGTGGGCGACCCTCGTGAGCAGGTGCGGAAAGAGGATCGCGATGACGGCGGCGACGACGAACACGATCGCGAAGATGCGCTTCAGCGCGAGCGAGCGCTCCCCGGGCAGGAAGCGCACGGCGACGGTCGCGGCGATCAGCACGACCAGGAAGAGGAGCAGCTGGAAGAGAGTCATGATGCCCCTATCGGATGAGGAGATCTACGAGAATGTTCACGGAGTTGAGCAGCGACTGGCCCTTGGCCTTCGAGTACTCGGAGTAGATGACCTCCACGGGCTGCTCGGCGTAGGGCAGCCGGGTCTTGCCGAGCTGCACGACGATCTCGGTGCCGTGGGCCATGCGATCCTGGCGCAGCTTGATGCGCTGCAGGGCGTCTCGCCGAATCACGCGCAGTCCGTTGTGCGCGTCCGTGAGATTGGTGCGTGTGGTCAGGTTGGTGACCCACACGGCGGTCTTGAGCACGATCCGCTTCAGGATGCCGGGGTCGGTGCGATCGTCGAGAAATCGGGATCCGAACACGATCGCCAGATCTTCGTCCTGCGCGCGCCGGAGCATCGCCACCGCGTCCTCCACCCGGTGCTGGCCGTCGGCGTCGAACGTGACCACGTACTTCGCACTGCGCTCGAGCGCGTACTCGAAGCCGGTCTGCAGTGCGGCACCCTGCCCGAGGTTGATGGGGTGGGTCACCACGCGAGCTCCGGTTCTCGCCGCGATCGCTCCGGAGCCGTCTCGCGAGCCGTCGTCAACGCACACCACGTTGGGGAACGCGGGTTTGAGGCCGCGCACCACCTCGGCGATCATCGTGGCCTCGTTGTAGAGCGGAATGACAACCCAAGTCTCGGCGGCCCCGGGGATGCGCAGCTCTGCCGCGGAATCGAGGGTCATACATGTATTCTGGCAGATGTTGAGCGTGTCGCACTGTGATGCTCAGTGACGTTCAGCGATGTTCAGCGCGACGTTCGAACCGAGCATCCTGACCGCGGCGTGCCGCACTGCGCGAACGTCTAGTGCCAACGCTCAGGGTTCACGCTCAGCGCCGCGAAAGGTGAAAAATTTATGTCGAGTGATTTCATTCCCGCAGCCAAGCCGATCGTCGGCGACGAGGAGCGCGAGGCCGTCGATCGCGTGCTGCGCTCGGGCATGATCGCGCAGGGCCCCGAGGTGGCGGCTTTCGAGCGGGAGTTCTCGGATCACTTCGTCGGCGGCCGCAGCGTGGTGGCGGTGAACTCGGGCACGAGCGGTCAGCACCTCGGCCTGCTCGCCGCGGGCGTCGGCCCCGGCGACGAGGTCATCGTGCCCTCGTTCACCTTCGCGGCGACCGGCAACTCGGTCGCGCTGACCGGCGCGACGCCGGTGTTCGTCGACATCGAGCCCGACTACTTCACCCTCGACCCCGAGGCGGTGCGGGCGGCGATCACCCCGCGCACGAAGGGCATCATGCCCGTGCACCTCTACGGCCACCCCTTCCTCGTCGACCAGATCGAGGCGATTGCGTCCGAGCACGGGATCGCGATCTACGAGGACGCCGCGCAGGCGCACGGCGCGTCGTGGCAGGGTCGCCCGGTCGGCACGATCGGCGACTTCGCGATGTTCAGCCTGTACCCCACGAAGAACATGACCTCGGGCGAGGGCGGCATGGTGTCGT
Organism: Leucobacter sp.; assembly: GCA_047973175.1. Lineage (GTDB taxonomy): Bacteria > Actinomycetota > Actinomycetes > Actinomycetales > Microbacteriaceae > Leucobacter. Next base: position 36,837 of record JBKEBN010000085.1, on the reverse strand, counting down.
GCGCCGGCGAAGAGATCGAGCGGGGCGTGCGCCTGCTGCGCAACCAGGGCATGGAGAAGCAGTACGAGAACGAGGTCGTCGGCTTCAACGCGCGCATGACCGACATCCACGCCGCGATCGGCCGGGTGCAGCTGACCAAGGTCGACGGGTGGACGGCGCGGCGGCAGCAGAACGCGGCGACGCTGAACGCCGGCCTCGCCGATGTCGCCGGAGTGCTGACGCCCGCGGTCGCCGACGGTGCGGTGCACGTCTACCACCAGTACACGGTGCGCGTCGACGCGGCCGAGCGCGACCGCATGCACGTGGCGCTGAAAGAGGAGTACGGCGTCGGGTCGGGCGTGTACTACCCGATCCCGAACCACCGACTGCCCTCGCTCGCGAAGTTCGCCCCCGGCCTCGAACTGCCCGAGACCGAGCGCGCGGCCCGCGAGGTGCTCTCGCTACCCGTGCACCCCTCGCTGTCGCAGGGCGACCTCGAGCGGATCATCGCCGGTGTGGCGGCGGTCGCCGGGACGGGCGCGTAGCATTCGCGCCGGTGTGCAGGGGAGAGGCGTGCGGAGGAGACCTGTCGGCGCGGGGAACATGCGCGTAATCATCGCCAGCAGAATCTTCGAACCCGAACCGAGTGCCGCCTCGTTCAGGCTCGGCGCGCTCGCGGCGGGCTTCGTGGAGCGCGGCCATCGGGTGCGAGTGCTCACGGTGCGGCCCGTCGCCGAACTGCGGGCGGGTCGCGGAGCCGTGGGAGACGCGGAGCGTTCGTACCGCGTCTCGCGGTACCCGGTGCTGCGCGACGAGAGCGGATACGTGCGCGGCTACCTGCAGTATCTGAGTTTCGACCTGCCGCTCTTCTTCAGAATCCTGCTCGGGCCGAAACCCGACGCGATCGTCGTAGAACCGCCCCCGACCAGCGTATTCTTTGCCACGCTCGCCGCGCGACTGCGTCGTATTCCAATTTTTGCATATGCCGCTGACGTCTGGTCCGACGCCAGCGAGAGCACCGGTGCCCCGGGCTTCGTAGTGCGGGCCGTTCGCCGGATGGAGCGCTTCGGCTGGACTCGAGCGCGCGGCGTATACGCAGTGAACGACGGAGTGGCCGAGCGGGTGCGGCAGATCGCACCGGGTGCCGCGGTCGAGACCGTCGGCAACGGTATCGATACCGAGGTGTTCCGGCCGGACGGGCCGGTTGCCGAGGAAGCTCTCGCGCTCGCGAGTGGCGACCCCTACGCCATCTACACCGGCACGGCGTCGGAGTGGCAGGGGGCCGAGATCTTCGTGCGAGCGGTGGCCGAGATCCAGCGCTCGGGAACGCCGCTCAGACTCGTGTTCCTCGGGCAGGGCACCGCGTTCGACGAGCTGCGGCGGGTCGCGAACGAGCTCGGCGCGCGCGTCGAGTTTCACGATCCGGTGCCGCCTGCGGAGGCGGCCGCCTGGCTGCGGGGCGCTGCCGTGAGCCTCGCGAGCATACGCCCCGGAGCCGGATACGACTTCGCCTACCCGACCAAGGTCTTCGCGGCCTGGGCGTGCGGCACCCCCGTCGTCTACGCCGGCCCGGGCCCCGCGCGCGAGGTGCTGGGGGCTGAGCCCGAGCTCGGTATCGGGGTCGACTACGACACCGCCGAGGTCGCCGCCGCGATCGGGCAGGTGCTCGACAGCAGCGGCCGCGCGCGAGAGAGCCGAGAGAGCCGAGAGAGCATCGCCGCCTGGGCACGCGAGCACGTCTCGCTTCGCGGGGTTGCGGGCCGAGCGGTCGCGTTCACCCGGGCGAGGCTCGGTGGTGCGCGGGCACCCGGTGACGGTGCGCTCGGTGACGGTGCGCCCGCGCCCGAGCCCGCGCTCGGCGACGGTGCATCCGCACCCGGCGACAGCGCGCCCGCATTGGAAGAGGGGCGAAAGCCGTGAAATCACTCTGGAGAACACTCCTCAGCCTGTTCGACCTGCTGCCCGCGGGCACCAAGCCGTTCTACATCTGGTACTCGATCGTGACGAGTCTGCTCGCGATCCTCGACACGGCGGCGCTCGCGCTGATTCTGCTGACGGTCACTCCGCTCGTCTCGGGCGAGCCGATCGAGCTGCCGGTTGTCGGCGAGATCCCCGCTTCGGCGACGCCCTGGGTGGCGGTGATCATCTGCTTCCTCTTCATTCTGAAGGGCGTGCTCGCGGTCGCGCTGCACTGGTACGCGACCCGCCGCTTCGCCCACTACGAGCTGGAGGTCGGCGACGAACTCTTCAGCAGCTACATGCGATCCAGCTGGGAGCGCCGCTCGCAGATGAGCACCGCGGAAGTGACCCGGCTCGTCGACATCTCGATGGCGAACACGAACCTGGGGTTCATCCTGCCGCTGTCGCAGATTCCGGGCAACGCGCTGACCTTCGTCGCGGTGCTCGCCGTGCTGATCGTGGGTGAGCCCCTGACCGCGCTGATCGCCTTCGTCTACCTCTCGTGCATCTCGCTGGTGATGGTGCTGGTGATCTCGCGCCGCGCCAAGCTCGCGGGCGAGCACAACCGCATCTTCTCCTACCGGGTGGCCACGATCATGACCGAGATGGTCGACGCGCTCAAGGAGGTCACGCTTCGCGGCAAGCTCGGCGAGGCCGGGCGCGTGGTGTCGAAGAACCGTCGGCGGGCAACCCGCGCCAGAGCCAACATGTCCTTCCTCGGCATCGTGCCGAAGTACGCCTTCGAGGCCGCGCTGATCGGCGGCTTTCTGCTGATCGGCGGCTTCTCGTACCTCATCGGCGGCAGCGCTGCGGCGATCACCTCGGTCACGCTGTTCGCGGCGACCGGGTTTCGCATGATCCCGGCGATGAACGGTGTGCAGGGGTCGCTCACGAGCGCCTCGGCGAACGAGATCTTCGCGCGCGACGTGATTCGCGAGCTGACGGCGGCCCGCGAGATCGAGGCCGCACCGCAGCACGTCGACCAGGATCGCCGCGAACTGCCGCCGGCCCCGAAGCGGCTGGAGCTCTCGGGGGTCAGTTTCCGATACCCGGGATCGGACACCGACGTGCTCAAAGACCTGTCGATCTCGGTACCCTTCGGCAACAGCCTGGCGATCGTGGGCCCCTCGGGAGCGGGCAAGTCGACGCTGATCGACATTCTGCTGGGGCTCAGTACGCCGACTTCGGGGGTCATGGAGATCGACGGGATTCCGCTCGCCGATGTCATGGCGCAGTGGCGCAGCCGGGTCGGCTACGTGCCGCAGCGGGTCGCGCTGTTCGACGCCTCCATCGCGCAGAACGTTGCGCTGACCTGGGAGGAAGACTTCGACGCCGCGCGCGTTGAAGACTCGCTGCGTCGCGCGCACCTGCACGGCCTGATCGAGCGGGGTCGCGGCATTCTCGAGCCCATCGGAGAGCGCGGCCAGTCCATCTCCGGTGGGCAGCAGCAGCGTCTCGGCATCGCGCGCGCGCTGTACTCCGACCCGTTCGTCATGGTGATGGACGAGGCCACGAGCGCGCTCGACACCGCGACCGAGAACCGGGTCACGGAGTCGATGCGCGAGCTGCAGGGGGAGGTGACGTTCGTCACGGTGGCCCACCGTCTCGCCACGATTCGCGAGTACGACCAGATCTGCTATCTGGATCAGGGGCGCATCCTGGGGAGCGGCACCTTCGACGAGGTCGTGAATCAGGTGCCCGACTTCAAGATGCAGGCCGCGCTCGCGGGGCTCGTGAGCGAGTGACGCGGAGCGGGCGCGGGCGTGGGGCTGGCGTGGCACCAGCGCGGGTGCGGACGCGGGCGCGGACGCGGGAAGCGAGAATAGACGCGAGCGGCGAACGAATGGCGGTGTGCGGGTGACCTCTGCGGGCGAGACGACGGTCGATATCGTGATCCCGGTGCATCGCCGGGAGCGTCCGATCCTGCGAGCGGTGAAGAGCGTGCTCGCCGCGCAGCACGAGGCGGTTCGCGCCCTCGTCGTCTGCCACAATATCGGCGCGGATGAGATCGGAGCCGAGCTTGTCTCTGCCGAGCTGGGAGATCTCACCGAGCACCCGCGGGTGCGGCTGCTCGAGCTGCGAGACGGGATCCCCTCGCCCGCGGGGCCGCTGAACTGCGGGCTGCGGCACTCCGAGGCCGATTACGTCGGCTTTCTGGGCTCCGACGACGAGTTCGAGCCGGGCGTGCTCGATGCATGGGTCGGCGAGCTTTCGGGATCGCCCGACCTGCTGATCGGGCAGCTCAGCTCCGACGGAGCCGGCAGGATCATGGCCCCGGCCCCTCGCATCGGGCGGTTCGCAGGCCTTGACCCGGTCGCCGACCTGCTGAACTACCGCACCGCCCCCGTCGGCCTGCTGGCCAGGCGAGAGTTCATCGCCGAGAGCGGCGTTAGAGGCGGGGGCAGCGGTGATGCTGGTAGCGGCCCGAGCAGCGGAGGCCGTGGCCCGAGCCCCGGCTTTCGCGAGGGCTTCCGCGTCGGCGAAGACATCGCGCTCGGGCTCTTCCTCTGGAACTACGCGGGGGACATTCGGTACTCGCGCTGCGCGTCCGGATACCTGATTCGGGAGGACGGCCCCGACCGCGTGACGGGAGTGCCGCTGCCGCCGGCCGAGATCCTCGCACCGGTGCGGGATGCCGTGGGGCTGCCCGTGATCCGGGCGCTCTCGCGGCGTCGGCGGCAGGCGATCGCGGTGAAGCTGCTGCGCCACCAGGTGCTCGAACTGCTGAAGGCCAAGCACCGGGCCGGAATACTCGACGAGGCGCTGCTGACGGTCGCGGCCGACACGGCCGAGGAATTGCTCGCGTTCGCGCCCGGCGCAGGCGGCTTCTTCAACGTGCCGGATGCGCGCATGCTGCGCGCGGTTCGGGATCGGGTGCTCGGCGATTTCGTCGCCGCGGTCGAACGGGCGGAGAACCTGCCCTACCAGCGCAAGCTCGTCTCAGTGAATCCGCTGCACACGCTGGCCCCCGAGTCGTTCTACGTGCGCGCGCGGCGCACCCGCCTCGTGCCGCAGCACCTCAGGCCGGCAGCCTCTTGAGCCGTTCGCAGAACGCCCGGTAGTTGCGCTCGGCCGACCAACTCTCCCGCCAGTGCCGCAGGTTCGCCTCGACGTACGCGGCATACTCGGCCGGGGTGCTCGCGAACAGCCGCTCCAGCCGATCCGCGATCTCCGCGGGTGACGGATCGGCCGAGAGGAGCCCGTCGAACATGCCCAGGCGAGACGCGATGAGTTCAGAACTGCCGCCGACGTCGGTCGCGATCAGCGGCATGCCCTGGGCGAGCGCCTCCATCATCGACACCGGAACGCCCTCGGACACCGAGCAGTTGACGAGCACGGATCCCGGCCGCTCGGCGTACATTCTGCGCACGTCGTCGTTCGCGAGTGCTCCCGTGAACTCGAACGAACCCGCTGCCAGCTCCGCATCGGCGATCCGCCGCAGTTCTGCGAACGCGGTCTCCGGGCCGTCTCCGATGTGCACCCAGCGCAGGGGCAGGCCGCGCCGCTGGGCCTCCGCGATGCCCCGCGCGAGGAGCGGCACGCGCTTCAGTGGAATCAGCGCCGAGCACGAGTAGACGAGCCGCGCTTCCTGCGACGGGTTGCCGGCATTGCTTCCCGCAGCAACACCGAGTCGTTCGACCTCGAACCGGCTTGCGTATCGCGGAAAGCGCTCGGCGAGGTGCGCGCGCCCGTGCTCTGAGACGGGAAACACCCGCGTGATCCGGCGCAGCAGCTGGCCTCGGGCGGGAGGGAGACGGCCCGCCTCCGGAAGAATGTAGAGGTCGAAGCCGTGCGCTCGGCTGACGACCGGCGCGTGCGTCATGCGCAGGCGGGCCCGGCTCGTCAGTGCGACCTGCGCCGGCGCGTGGAGCCAGTAAGCATAGAACACCGTGGGGAGTTCGGGATCGAGCACCTCTCCGAGCTGCGCGATCGTGCGGTCGGCGATCAGCTCGGAGACGAGCAAGAACTTGAAATCCCCGATGACGCGGTGCAGCCCGAGTCGCGCCGAGAAAGCCGAGGAAACTGCGGAGGCCGGGGGCGCTGCGGGGGCCGAGGAAGCTGCGGAGGTCCGGGGCGCTGAGGAGGCCGGAGAAACCGAGCGGGCGAGGGCGCGCAGGGCGCGCAGCGGGTGCCCTGCTGCGTAGTGGATCAGAATGTGCGGGCTCGATTGCCGCTCGTACTGCGGCTCGACGATCGTGACGTTCTCGGGCACGGGCCGGATGCGCGATGCGGTAGCCGGGTTGGTGAGCGGCACGATGAGCACCCGCCCGAACGCTGCCGCGAGGTGGGAGATCTCGGCCTCCAAGAACTCCTCACCCGCGCCGTAGGGGTACCCGTTGGTGAAGAGCACGACCTGTTCGGGGGTGCCCGGTGAAGAACCGGTTTTGGAGCGCCGCATGGGTAGCATCCTATGCGCCCTGGCTACACTGGGACGATGCCCGACACTCGCCCCGCGCTGCTGATCATCTCGTTCTCGGACATCGCGAACGACGCGCGCGTGAAGAAGCAGGTGCTGCGGTTCGCCGATCAGTTTCGCGTGACGACCTGCGGCTTCGGCGATCCGGTGCGCGAAGACATCGAGCACGTGGGGCTGAGTTCCGACGAGAGTATCCGGGACGCCAGGATCGAAGCCGCGCTGCTGCACTCGCGCGCCTACCGCGCCGCTTACTGGCGGCAGCCGTACGTGCGCCGCGCCCGCGCCGCACTGCGCGGTCGCGGCTTCGACGCCGTGATCGCGAACGACCTCGAGACCGTAGGGCTCGCTGTGCGCGACTTCGGCGGCGAGCGCGTGCACGCCGACCTGCACGAGTTCTTTCCCGGCCTGCACGATCAGTCACCGGCCTGGGTGAAGCTGAGGCGTCCGTTCCTCGAGTGGCAGATTCGCGAGTTCGCCACCCGGACCGCCTCCGTGACGACGGTGTCGGACACGATCGCCGACCGCTACCTGAGCGAGTACGGGGTGAGGTGCGAGGTGGTGCGCAACGCGAGCCCGGCGCAGCCGCTCCGGGCGACTCCGGTCGCGTCGCCGATCCGGCTCGTGCACTCGGGCGGGGCGCAGCCCAATCGCCGCATCGAGGTGATGATGCGGGCCGCGGCAGCGAGCACCGCCGATGTGACGCTCGATCTCTACCTCACGCACGAGAAGTCGCCCTACGGCGAGCAGTTGCGCGCGCTCGCGGATGAACTGGGCGAGCGGGTCACGATCCACCCGCCGGTCGCGCAGGCTGAGCTGGTGCGCACGCTCAACGGCTACGACGTGGGCATTCACGTGCTGCCCCCGACCAACACGAACAATGCGCTCGCACTGCCGAACAAGTTCTTCGATTTCGTGCAGGCCCGTCTCGGCATGGTGATCGGCCCGACCGCCGACATGGCGAGGCTGCTCGAGCAGTACGAGCTCGGCGCGGTTGCCGACGACTTCGACGTCGCCGCTGTCGCCCGCGTGCTCGACGGCCTCACGGTCGCGCGCGTCGCCGAGTGGAAGGAGCACGCCGAGGCCGCCGCCGACGAGCTGAGCGCCGAGCGCCAGTACGGAGCCTGGGAGCGCGGGCTGGCGGCGATCACCGAGGCGGCGCGGTCGGCAGCCGGCGCGGCCCCCGCCGAGCCGCTCGTCGACGTCGTCATCGCGGTGCACACTCCGGCGCGGCCGATCGAGCGCCCGGTCGCGTCGGTTCTGGATCACACCGCGGCCCCGATCCGGGTCACGGTGGTGGTGCACAACACCGATCCCGAGCCCATTCGCGAGCGGCTGCGGGCGTACCTCGACGATCCCCGGCTCCGCATCGTCACCTGGGAAGACGGGATTCGCAGCCCCTCGGGGCCGATGAATCGCGGCTTCGATCTCGCGACGGCACCGTACGTGTCGCTGCTCGGCTCCGACGACTCCTTCGAGCCGGGCGCACTCGACGCTTGGCTGCGGGCGGCGGGGGTGGAGCTGGGCTGGGTCGTGGGTTCCGGCTCGGGATCGGGTTCCGGCGCTTCCGGCACACGGCTCGGGATCACGAGTGCAGTGATCGCCGACGCCGTGATCGCCCCCGCGCGCGACGGGGCGGGCAGGCTGCACCCGTCGCCGCCGGTTCGCCTCTCGCGCGTCGGCGGCGCTGACGGGGCCGGGGCCAAGACGCTCGACGGCGTGCGCGACCGGCTGGCCTATCGCGCCGCGCCGCTCGGCCTCATCGGCCGCGCGAAATTCGGGCACCTGCGCTTCGCCGAGGGGATCGAGACGGGTGAGGATCAGCCGTTCTCGGCCGAACTCTGGTTCACACCGGGATCGCGGGTCGTCTTCCCAGCGGCGGCCCCCGGATACCGCGAGCACCACGACCAGCACGACCGCGTCACCTTCGCCGAGCGGAGCGTCGCGACCGAGTTCCGCGTGCTCGACACGATGCTCGCCCCGGGTACGCCGTGGTCGCGGAACGACGACGTGCGGCTCTCGCTCGCGGCGAAGCTCATCCGAGTGCACCTGTTCGACGCGGTGCGCAGTCGCGTCGGCCGCGACCGGGCCGACCGTGACCGTGACCAGGCCGACCGCGACCGCGACCAGGCCGACCGCGACCGCACCGGCAGTGGCTCTGCCGCCGGCGAAGGGGCCGGCAACCGCGAGGCCGTCGAGGCTGTCAAGAGCTGGAACCGCGAGAGCGCGGAGCAGCTGGCCGGAATCGCCGAGCGCATTCTCGCCTGGGAGCCGCGGGCTCCGCGAGTGCTTGCCCGCGTCGACGAGCAGCTGCTGGAGGCGCTGCGCGATCCCGCCACCCCGGAAACCGAGCTCGCATCACTGCTTGCGGCCCGCGCCCGCCTGCGCACCCCGGGCGCGCTCCTGCCCAAACGGCTGAGCTACGTCCTCCACCCGCAGGCCCCCCTGCGCTTTCACGCCGCGGGCGTGCTCCTCGCCCGCCGTTGCCCTCCCCGCAGGTAGCTGCCTCGCGCCTTCGTGCTTTTGTGCCTTGTGCCTTGTGCCTTGTGCCTTGTGCCTTGTGCCCTGTGCCCTGTGCCCTCATGCTTTCTGCCCTCGCGCCCCTGCCTCCTGCCCTACCCCACCTTCGTACCTCCTGCCTTAGCGCTTCGCGCCTCACCGAGAGGAGGAAAAAGCGGCATTCCCGGCTCCAAAACCCACTTTTTCCTCCTCTCGCGCGATGCCAAGCTGCGGGAGTGCGAGTGGGGCTGCGGTGGGCGAGCGAGGCTGCGGGAGTGCGAGCAGGGGAGGGCCGCAGCGGGCACCGCGCTAGTCGCCGAACACCCGCGCGTGGGGGTTCCACGAGTCGTCGAGAAAGCGCTCCGTGTAGATCCCCATCGGGTCGCCGCCCCGCATGATGAAGCGGTGAAGCTCCTGCGGCGTCGTGTCGCCGGTGAACGACTGAAACCCCATCGGGTGGTTCGCGACCGCACGGGCCTTGATCCCGCGCTCGACCCGACCCAGCAGGCCGAGCAGGCTCAGCACGGCCCTGACCCGATCCCGATTCGACCGGCTCACGTTCGCGGCGGCGAAACCCTCGAACGTGGCGATGTCGTGGCCCGTCGCGGCGGCGTAGCGGCGATTCACGTAGCGGCGATACCACTCGCGGTCTTGCGCGACGGCCAGGCCGAAGGTCTCCCACGCCTCGAAGAGCTCCCGGTCGAGCATCGGAAGCGCCCACTCGTATCCGAAGTGCTCGTACGCGCGCACGGAGTGGTTGATGTACTTGGTCTGGCGCTCCTGAATGTTCCACCCCTCCATCGCGTCGAGGCGATCGAGCGGGGTGCCGGCGTAGCGCATGCGATCGTAGAACGCGTCGAGCTTCGCAAGAAACCGCGGGGACGCGAGCAGCGCGTCGCGATCCGGCCGAATGGTGGCGTGGTGCCCGACGATGACGCGGGTGAGCTGGGCGCGGGACATCGGTGCGGGATCGGCCAGCTCCGCCTCGTCGTGCGTGTTGCCGACGACGGTGTGGCCGGGTAGAAACACCGCGTCGTCGTCGAGCAGCCCGCGCTGCTGCAGCTGCGCGACGGCGTACCAGTCTTGGATGTGCGGCAGCGACGCGCCGGCGTAGCTCTCACGAATGAAACTGCCCGCCTCGGGGGAAGCCCAGGCTTCGCGGATCTCCTCCGGGGTGTACTGCACGAATTCCCAAGGCTGGTCGAGCGAGTGGGCGACCTCCTCGCTGATGCCGACCTCGCGGGTGCGGCCCGTGCCGTAGGTGAAGTTCAGCACCCGCTCGTGCCCGCGATCGCGCATCGCGATGGCGAGCAGGCGGGAGTCGAGCCCGCCGCTCAGCGGGATGACGACCTGGCGGTCGCCGATGCGGTCGAGCACCCGATCGAACACCGTGTCGAGTGCTGTGTCGAAGGCGCGATCGAGCGCGGTCTCGCCCTCGACACCGGGGTCGGCGTGGCGCAGGATCGGCAGAATCCCGCCGCCGATCGCCCGGTCGCCGTCTTCTGCCGCGCCGCTCGGAGCGCGCCGCCCGCCCCACCAGCGCCACTCGCCGGCCTGCAACTGGGTGACGCCCTCGAAGAGCGTGTCGCCCCCCGTCACGTAGCCGAGGTTCAGAAACTCGAGCGCGGCCTCGCCGTCGCGGGCGGGGGAGCCCGCGGTGTCCCGCGCCACCGCGATGTCGTCGGTCACGGTGAGGTCGCCGTTGTTGTCGCCGTCGGCTCGCGCGGCGATGAACAGCGGCCAGCTGCGCAGCCGATCCTGCGAGGCCAGCACACCGGTCGGTGTTTCGAGCAGCGCGCACCAGTGACCGGCCACCGCGCCGAACACCGTGCTGTTCGGGATCGCACCGCCCGGGCCCGCGCCGTCCCGTGTCGCGTCATTCGGCGTTGAGTTGCCCGGGCTTCCGCGGTTCGGTGCCGAGGCGTTCGGGATCGCGAGCGCTTCGGCGAACGCCGCTTCGAGCGCGGCGACCGAATCGGGAAAGCCCCGCCACCGCAGCAGCCCGTGCGGGGTCTCGCGAAACTGCCAGGCCGGGTGGGTGAGCCGCAGGTCGATCCGCATCCCTCAACTTTAGTGCTCAGCTCTCTTTGGCGCGCCGCCCGCTGCAGTGCAGCCCTCTCCGCTGCAGTGCTCAGCCCTTGCTTTCGGCGATCGAGCGCATCGCGGCTGCGCGCCAGCGGCGTGGATTCGACTAACGGCGTGCCGAAACCGCCGAAAACTCACGCCGTTAGTCGAATCAACGCCGCTAGCCAAACGGGTGCGGTGCCGATGCTGGTCAAGCCGGCCCAGGAGACACTGGCCAAGCCGATTCAGGAGCCGGTGCGCGACCCTCTAGCCAAGTCGGCACAGGATACGCAGGATACGATGGGGCGATCGAACAGCACCACCCACCCGGAAGGGCCGCCATGCACATTCTGATGCTCCCTTCCTGGTACCCGGAGACCGCCGACAGCTTGCAGGGGAGCTTCTTCAGGGAGCAGGCCGAAGCACTCGGGCGGGCGGGCGACAGGGTCGGGGTGCTCGCGGTTCGCGGGTTTCCGATCTACCAGGCGGGCAGCTACCGGGCTCGGCCTGATACGCCGCGGAGGTCGGTCGAGCAGGGTGTCACCGTCGTGCGCGGCAACGTTCTGCTGCCGCTTCCCAAGGCGCACCGGCTCAACACGCGGGCGATCGAGCGCGTCTGGCGGCGCGCCTTCGATCGCTACGTGCTGGATCACGGCACGCCCGACGTGCTGCACGCCCACGCGATGTTTCCCGCCGGCGTGGTTGCGGCCCGCATCTCCGAGTCGACCGGCATTCCGCTGGTCATCACCGAGCACCGCCCGAGCTTCGCGGATCGCGCGCGCTCGGGTGCCTGGGGCCGCATGGCGCGGGCGAGCGCAGACACGGCCGCCCGTCTCGTCGCGGTGTCGCCGGGCTTCGCCGAAGCGCTGAACGCCTCCTACGGTCGCGACGACTGGACCTTCGAGGCCGGTCTACTCGCCCCCGCCTTCGAGGCCGCCGAGGCACGCACCCCGCCTTCCGGGCACTTCGTGTTCGGGCACGTCTCGCACCTCGACCCCGGCAAACGGGTCGACCTGCTCATCGAGGCTTTTGCGGAGGCGTTCGGCGACGATCCCGATGTGCGCCTGCGCATCGTGGGCGGATCAGAGCACCTGCCAGCACTGCGGGCGCTCGCCGCCGAGCGTCGGCTCGCGAACGTCGACTTCGTCGGTGCCGTCGCCCGCGACCGGGTCGCGGATGAACTCGCGCAGATGCACGCCCTCGTGCTGCCGAGCGAAGCCGAGTCGTTCGGCACCGTGTTCTGGGAGGCGCTCGCCGTCGGGGTGCCGCTGATCTCGACGGCGACCTGGGGCGGCGCGTGGGCGATCACGCCCGAGACGGGGCTGCTCGTGCCGATCGGCGACGGGAAGCGCCTCGCGGCGGCCCTCGTTGAGATGCGCGGACGCTGCGCCGACTACGATCCCGCTGCGCTTCGCGAGCTGAGCCTCGCGACGTGCGGGGAGGCGGCTTTCGTGCGACGGTCGCACGCGCTGTACACCGCGGCGATCGAGGGGACGGTGGCTGCAGAAGGGCAGGAGCGAGGAAGGGCAGGAACGGCGACTCTTCCGGGCAACGCGAACGGGGCCCGATCCAGCGCCGCGAGACCCCGGATGATCTACCACGTGCCATACCCCCTCGACCCCAACGCCACCTCGGCGAGCGGCATCCGCCCGGTGCGCATGCGCGAGGCGTTCGAGGCGATCGGCTACGAGGTCTTCGAGGTGTCGGGGGTCGCTGCGGTGCGCAGGCGGCGGATCCGCGAGGCGAAGCGGCGCATCCGCGCCGGCGAGCGCTTCGACCTCGTCTACAGCGAAGCGTCGACCAAGCCGACCGCCATGACCGAGTCGCACAGCCTGCCGACACACCCGTGGCTCGACCTGAATTTTCTGCGCTTCTGCACGAAGCGGGGCATTCCGGTGGGAGTGTTCTACCGAGACATTTACTGGAACAGCCCGAAGTATCTCGAGACCGTGCCGAAGCCGATCGCGATGATCACCAGGCGGCTGTACCGCTCCGACCTGCGCCGCTACCGCACCGCGGTGAAACGCATCTTCCTGCCGTCGATGCGCATGGCCGGGGTGATGCCGCTGACCCGCATCGATCAGTGCGTGGCGCTGCCGCCGGCCTCGCCCACCGTGGATTCGCCGGTGCCCGAACTGGATCCGCCGCAGGATGATCAGCCGCAGGTTGATCCGGCCCGGGTCGATCCGGCTCAGGTTGATCCGCTGCGGCACGATCCGCCGCGGCACGGCATGTCGCTGCTCTACGTCGGCGGCACCGGCAGTTACTACCGTATGCAGCAGACCGTCGCGGGAGTCGAGGCCTGCCCGGGGGCGCGGCTCACGATCTGCACCCGCGAGGGCGAGTGGAACGCGGCACGGGCGGCCTACGCCGACGTGCTCGGGCCCTCGACCACCGTGGTGCATCGCTCGGGCGACGAACTCGAGGCACTCTACGCCGATGCCCACATCGGCGTGCTCATGATGGAGCCGATCGGCTACCGCGAGTTCGCGGCCCCCATGAAGCTCTACGAGTACCTCGGGCACGGCAAGCCGATCATCGCGACCGAGGGGTCGCTCGCCGCCGATTTCGTGACCGCGCACGGCGTCGGCTGGGCGCTGCCCTACCGCGCCGAAGCGCTCGCCGAGTTGCTCGAGCGGTTGCAGCGGCACCCCGAGGAGTACGTCGCGGTGCGGGATCGGGTGCTCGAAGTGCGCGAGGAGCACACCTGGGAGGCACGGGCGCGCCAGGCCGCCGAAGCGCTCGGCGCGACCTCGTAGCCGCGATCCCGCCGCTGCGATTCCGCACGCTGATTCGGCTACACGGCCGCCGAATCGCTCCCGCACGCGCACCGGTTCAGCCGTGCGCCCGCGCCGGCGACCGCCGCCCGCCGCTACGAGCCGATGCGCTCCACGATCGCGGCGACGGCGGCCTCGGCCGCGTGGCCGTCGCCGTACGGAGTGGCGTTCGTCGGCAGCGGTGCCGGGCGCACGATCGCCTCGGTGATCTCTTCGGGGGAGTTCGCGAGCACGTTCCAGCCGAGGTCGACCGTTTCGACCCACTCGGTCTCGCGGCGCACGGTCGTGCACGGCACGCGCAGCAGGAACGCCTCCTTCTGCAGTCCGCCCGAGTCGGTGATGACGCCCGCGCTCGCGAGCACCGCGGCGATGAGCTGCGGGTAGGCGAGCGGATCGCGGGTCGTGAGCGCCCCCTGCTCCAGCGCGATACCGTGCTCTTCCGCCTTCGCTCGCACGCGCGGGTGGGCGAGCAGCACGACCGGCTTATCGGCCTGCGAGAGCGCATCCACGACCTCGCGCAGTCGCTCGGGATCGTCGGTGTTCTCGGCCCGGTGGATCGTCGCGACGTAGAACTCCCCGGCCTCGAACGATCCCGCGAGCGGATTCCGCGCACCGGCCGCGTCGGCACCGCCGGCACCGACTTCGGCACCGGCTTCCGCGCCGGTGCCGACCTCTGAGAGCACCCGATCCCGAACCTGGTAGAGCACGTCGGTCATCACGTCGCCAACGAGCACCGACTTCTCGGCCAGTCCCTCGGTCGCGAGGTGCTGCATCGCGACCTCGGTGGGGGCGAGGCAGAGATCGGCCGCGTGGTCGGTGAGCACGCGGTTGTGCTCCTCGGGCATCGCGCGGTTGAAGGATCGCAGCCCGGCCTCCAGGTGTGCGACCGGGAAGTGCAGCTTCACCGCGCTCACCGCGGCGGCGAGGGTGGAGTTGGTGTCGCCGTAGACGAGCACGCAGTCGGGCTGGAAACGTTCGAGCACCTCGTCCATCTGCGCGAGGATCGCGCCCGTCTGCACGCCGTGCGATCCCGAGCCCACACCGAGGTGCGCATCGGGAGCCGGAATGCCGAGATCCTCGAAGAACACGTCCGAGAGCATCGGATCGTAGTGCTGGCCGGTGTGCACGATGATGTGCTCGTGGCCGGCGGCGGTGACCGCGTGCGCGATCGGGGCGAGCTTGACGAACTGGGGGCGCGCGCCCACGACACTCATGATCTTCACGTAGGCCAGTTTAGAGGTGCCGATAAGTGATCGCGCGGATCGGGACCACGACTGCGGTGTGCCGGGTTCGCGGGCGCTATCGGCGGCGCACCTTATCCGCGCCTACGATCCGCGCCTACGATGGGGGGATGCGAGTGCTCGTCGTCACCCCGTGGTTTCCGTCCGCAGCGCACCCGGTGTCGGGGCTGTTCAACCAGCGAGACGCGCAGCTGATCGCCCGTGACCACGACGTGCGGGTGCTGCACCTCATCCGCCCCGACTGGTACGAGGCCGAAGACGCGCGGGCGGTCGTCGCCGGCTCAGGCGGCGCTGCCGGCATCGCAGTCGCGCGGGTGCCGTTCTCCGCGAGCGACCCCCGCACCTGGGCGCGAGCCGCGGCAGCGATCCGCACGGGCTTGCGCGGCTCGGGGCAGGGCGGCTCTGGGGCGCGCGGTTCGGCATCAGGCGGCGCGGGGCAGGGCGGCTCCGGGGGGCGCGGTTCGGCATCAGGCGGCTCTGGGCAGATCGGCCCTGAGCAGCGCCCGGCAGATCTGCTGCACACCATGGCGTTCCCCGCCCTGCTGCCCTTCGCGGCGCGGCCGGTTCGAGTGCCCTGGGTGCACACCGAGCACTTCTCGACGCTGGTCACGCCCGTTTCGAGGCCCGTTGCCGCGGCGCTCTCGGTGCTCGGCAGGCTGTTCCGCCGCCCGGACGAGGTCGTCGCGGTGAGCGCCGCACTGGCCGCGGTGATCGACCGGTATCGCGGACGCAAGCGGCCCGCGTCGGTGATCGGCAACGCGGTCATGCTTCCGGTCGGGCCGGTGCCGGATGAGCACGACTTCGGCGGCAGACTCCGCCTCATCGGGGTGGGTGGCATCGTGGCGAGAAAGGGGCCGGTCGAGGCGGTGGACACCCTGGTCGAGCTGGTGCGCCGCGGCGTCGATGCCGAACTGGTCTGGGCTGGTGACGGCGAATTGCGGGAGCAGATGCTCGAGCGGGCGCGGCTCGGTGGGGTGGTGGATCGCCTCGCGCTGCTCGGCCCGGTCGCACCCGAGCGGCTGTCCCGGGAGCTCCTCGAGTCCGACGTGTTCCTGCTGCCCGTCGAGACGGAGACCTTCGGTGTGGCCATTGCGGAGGCCCTGGTGCACGGGCTTCCCGTGGTGACCTCGGGAACCGGCGGGCACGAGGAGTTTCTGGATCGCCGCAGTTCGCGGCGGGTCGATGAGCGAAGCGGTGCGGTGCTCGCGGATGCGGTGCAGGCGCTGATCGCCGATCCCGAGCTGCCGAGTAGGCGCGCGATCGCCGATGCGGCCGCAAGCAGGTTCTCGGAGGATGCGCGCGCGGAGGCGTACCGTCGCGTCTACGCGCGCGCGACACAACGGTAGACTTGGCCCGTGAAGATTGCAGTAGTCGCAACCGGCAAGATCGGCCTTCCCCTCGCCACGCAGTACGCGTCGATGGGGCACGAGGTGGTCGGCGTCGATGTGAATCAGGCCCTGGTCGATTGCATCAACCGGGGTGAAGAGCCGTTCCCGGGTGAGGCGGGCCTCGCCGAGAGGCTGGCCGAGCAGGTGCCCGCAGGCAAGCTGCGCGCCACCACCGACTACGCCGAGGCGATCCCCGGTGCCGACGCGGTGGTGCTGGTCGTGCCCCTGCTCGTCGACGAAGAGACCTGGCAGCCCGATTTCGGCTGGATGGACGCGGCGACGCGATCCCTCGCCGAGCACCTGACCCCCGGTACCCTCGTCTCCTACGAGACCACCCTGCCCGTCGGCACGACTCGCGGGCGTTGGAAGCCGCTCATCGAGGAGGTCTCGGGCCTCTCAGAGGGCGACGACTTCCACCTGGTGTTCTCGCCCGAGCGTGTGCTCACCGGCCGCGTCTACGAAGACCTGCGCAAGTACCCCAAGCTGGTGGGCGGCCTGAACGAGGCAGGCACGAGCCGCGCCATCGAGTTCTACGAGTCGGTGCTCACCTTCGACGAGCGCCACGACCTGCCCCGGCCCAACGGCGTGTGGGACATGGGCACCGCCGAGGCCGCCGAAATGGCGAAGCTCGCCGAGACCACCTACCGCGACGTCAACATCGGCCTCGCCAACCAGTTCGCGCGCTACGCCGACACCGCGGGCATCGACGTCTACCGCGTCATCGAGGCCTGCAACTCGCAGCCGTTCAGCCACATCCACCGCCCCGGCATCGCGGTCGGCGGGCACTGCATCCCGGTCTACCCGCGGCTCTACCTGTCCACCGATCCCGACGCCGACATCGTGCGCACCGCCCGCAACTACAACGCCACCATGCCGGAGTATGTGGTGGATCGGGTCGAGCAGGTCATCGGCAGCCTCGACGGCCTGCGGGTCGCGGTGCTGGGCGCGGCCTACCGCGGCGGTGTGAAGGAAACGGCCGTGTCGGGTGTGTTCCCGACCGTCGAGGCGCTGACGGAGCGCGGGGCCACGGTGACCGTGCACGATCCGCTGTTCTCCGACGACGAGCTCGCGGGCTACGGCTTCACCGCCCACAGACTCGGCGACGAGGTCGACGTGGCGATCCTGCAGGCCGACCACGCCGACTACCTGGAGCTCGGACCCGCCGACTTCCCCGGCATCAGGCTCTTCGCCGACGGCCGCAACGCGACCGATCCCGCGCGCTGGGCGGGCGTGCCGCGCATCGTCATCGGCGCGGGATCGTAGCTGCCGACCCGCGGCCGCTGCGACCTGCGGCCGACCCCAAGACGAACGAGTAAGACGAGTAAGGAGAGCCCCGTGGCAAAACCGAGAGTCGCGCTGTTCGGTGCCGGATCGATGGGCCGCAATCACGCGCGCATCATCGCGGCTTCCCCTCGCGCCGAGCTGGCCGCGATCGTGGATCCCTTCGCGGAGAACGGCCGTGCGGTGACCGAGCAGTACGGGGGAGAGTGGTATCCTGACGCGGAAGAGGCGCTGAAGCGCGTCGACGCCGTGGTCGTGGCCGCCTCGACCGAGTACCACTACGGCATCGCCAAGCAGGTGCTCGACGCCGGGCTGCCCGTGCTCATCGAGAAGCCGGTCTGCCCGTCGCTCGCGCAGACCGAGGAGATCTTGGAGATGGCCGAGCGGCGCGGGGTGCCGGTGCAGTGCGGCTTTCTCGAACGCTACAACGCGGGCGTGCTCGCGGCCGAGACGCTGATCGAAGATCCCGTCTACGTGCGCGCTGAGCGGCACTCGCCGCACTGGGCGCGCATCAAGACCGGCGTCGCCTGGGACGTGCTGGTGCACGACGCCGACCTGATCTCGCGCATGTTCGGGTCGCAGAGCCCCGAGCGGGTCAACGCCGAGTTCGGCTACTTCCACCCGAACTCGGTCGAGGGCGCGGAAGACGTGATCGATGTCACGCTGCGCTTTCCGGGCAGCGGGATCGCGTCGGCCTCCGCGAGCCGCATCGGTCAGCGCAAGGTGCGCCGTCTCACGATCCAGTCGCTCGACTCGATGGTCGAGGTCGATCTGCTGCTGCGCAGCGTGACGAAGTACCGCCACCACAACATCGAGAGCACCGACGGCCGAGCCGGGTTCAAGCAGATGACCGAGATGGAGGTGCCCGAGGTCTCGGGGCTCGAACCGCTCGCGGCCCAGTTCGAGCACTTCGTCGACCTGGTCGAGGGGCGCATCGACGCCGACGAGGAGCGCCGCAGCATTCTGCCCGCGCACCGCATCATCGCGTCGGCGCTCGAACAGGGCTGAGGGCTCGAACGGGCTGAGCGCGCGGCTTCAGAACCCCGGTTCCTGGCTCCTGCCCTCGGCTCCCTGCTGCCTGCTGCTCCCCACCTCCTGTTGCTCCCAGCTCCGGGGCACTTCCCTTCCCCTTCCTGGACTTTTGTCCGGGGTCTTGGGGCTTCCCGAGTTCGCACGGCACTGAGAGGAGGAAAAGGAGGGTTCTGCCGCTCTGAAACCCGCCTTTTCCTTCTCTCGACGAAGGCTCCGGTGGGGTCAGGAGACACACCCTAGTTCTTGTCGGGGGTGAGATGCTGCTCAACCAGGTCCATGAGCTCCGCGACCCGCAGACTGTCGCGGCGGCCCTCGGCGAGTTCGAGCTCCAACTCGCTCACCCGCGCGCGCAACTCGCCGACCTCGCGCTCAAGCTCGGACTCGGTCGTGCGCTGGAGCAGGCGCTTCAGTTGCTGCTTCATGGTGAGTTCCTTCCGCGGGGGAGTCGGGTGCGCGAGCGCCGGGTTCGTGAGCGAAAAGCGCACCCCGTATTCGGGGCGCTGCGCGCGGGCCGTCGCCAGGGCCGGGGCCAGTGTCGTTGTCAGTGTCATCGGGAGCTTCGCCGAACGAGCGGCTTGCGGCCGGGGCCGCTGCCGTGCCTGCTTCGGGACCGCGTGCGACACGAGCCTGACGAACTCCACCGACATGCCGAGGTCGTAGGCTTCGCGCCGGAGCAGCGACCGATCGAGGTGCCAGGTGGTGGGATCGTCGACGCTGAGGTTCTCAGCCGGGGCCGCGTAGCAGGTCGCGTACGCTCGTCCACCCGAGCGCAGCGCCATGCGCAGCAGCCTGAGCGCGTTCGCACGACCGTGGTGGCCGATCTGGTCGAGCAGGTGATTGGCGGCGATATCGAAGGGGCCGTCGATGCCGATACCGGCGGGAAAACCGAGCACGGACAGCCGGTAGAGATTGACGGAGGCGGTCTCGATGCGTGAGGAGAGCTTGGTGCGCTCGACCAGGTGCAGTGCTGCAGACGCGAAATCGCAGGCGACGACGCGCCGATCCCGAACGTGATTCTGCGCTTGATCCCGATCCCGAACTTGCGTCAGCTCCCGGTTCGGTTCGAGACCGGCCAGCTTCGCGCTCAGCCTGCCGCCGCCGCAGCCCAGATCGAGCACCGTGTCGCTCGGATACGCCTGCTCGGCGAGCCAGGTCGCGCCGGTTTCCCAGACGCGATCCCGTTCGACCGCCGCGGTGACTTCGGCATCGGAGGGCCCGGATCCAGCCCCGGATTCGGTGACCTCGGCGACCTCACCGACCTCGTAGCGCTCGTTCCAGAAGTCGCGCTGAAAGTTGAACCAGCCGAACCAGGTGTCGAAGCGCCGGTGCGTCGCGGGGTCGGTGACCAGCTGGAACCCCGGGATCGGCGTGCGCCAGTTCTCGTCGTAGTTGATGGTGAGCCAGCGGTCGGTGTCGGCAGGGGCTGGAAACTCGACGCCGTCGATGCTGCAGGTGCCGAAGGGGAGCATCTGGTCGCGGCGCATGGGTCCGCGCACGTGGAACGGCTGGTTGATGCAGCCGTCCTCGGTGAAGAACGCCGAGAAGACATCGATGTAGTGCTGCACGGCACCGCCCTCGTCGCGGAAGAGCAGCTGCGCGTGCGCGGCGCTGTGCCGCATCACCTCGTAGCCGAGAACCTCGAGTTCGCGCTCGAGGCGGAGAGCTTCGAGAGCCACATCGGCGGGGGACGTGTGCTCCGAGAGGTAGGCGATGTCGGCGTCGTCGTCGTGCGGCAGCAGCGCCCCGTCGCGCACCGCCCCGAGCAGCGTGCCGCCGACGACGAAGGGCGCGAAGCCCAGCTCGCGCAGCTGCCCGATCAGCACGGCCGAGCGCTCGATGATGAGTCGCTGCGTGTCGGCCCCCATCGCGTCGAGCGCGACCCCGAGGCGTCCCCACTTGTTGACCACGAGCGGCGTGCCGTGCTCGTCTTCGATTCGCACGCGATGCGTAGCGCCATCGAAGCTGATCTCCTCGTCGAGCAGCACCTCACCGCTCGCCGAGTCCGCGACACTGAGCCGGGTGCTTCCGCTCAGGTGCGGGATCAGGGCCTCCGGCCACGGGAAGCGCCGCTCGCCGCGATCCCGAACATCGATCGACCACACCCGCCGACCGTCGAAGCGAACATCGACTGAGGCCGTACCGCTCGGGATCGAGCTGATCACGAGACTGGAGGCTGAGGTGCGATTCGTCATAGGAGCAATTCTTGGGGGCGGAATTTCGACCGTGGGATCATTCGATCCGGAGTGCCCCAAGTCTAGCCGCGATCCCCCAGGCTCATCGCTGCACCCGCCCTCCTCCGGTGACTGAGCGGAGCGCGGCCACTTAGGTGGTTGGGCGCAGGGCGGTGGCGCAGGGCGGTGGCGCAGACCGTATGCTGGTCTGCATGGATCTTCTCGTCGTCGGTTCGGGTTTCTTCGGCCTCACCATTGCCGAGCGCGCTGCGAGCGCGGGCAAGAAAGTGGTCGTCATCGATCGCCGCTCCCATATCGGGGGCAACGCCTATTCCGAGGCGGAGCCCGAGACCGGCATCGAGGTGCACCGCTACGGCGCGCACCTCTTCCACACCTCGAATGAGACGGTGTGGGAGTATGTGAACCGCTTCACCGACTTCACCGGGTACGTGCACAAGGTGTACTCGAACTACGAGGGCGAGGTCTACCCGTTGCCGATCAACCTCGGCACGATCAACCAGTTCTTCCGCGCCGCGTACGGCCCCGACGCGGCGCGCGCCCTGATCGCGGAGCAGGCGGGCGAGTTCGACACGAAGTCGGCGCAGAACCTCGAGGAGAAGGGCATCTCGCTCATCGGTCGGCCCCTGTACGAGGCGTTCATTCGCGATTACACCGCGAAGCAGTGGCAGACGTCCACGACCGAGCTGCCGGCCGAGATCATCAGTCGCCTGCCGGTGCGCTACACCTACGACAACCGCTACTTCAACGACACCCACGAGGGGCTCCCGGTCAACGGCTACACGGCGTGGCTGGAGCGCATGGCCGATCACCCGAACATCGAGGTGCGGCTCGAGACCGACTTCTTCGACGAGTCGCAGCCGCTCAACAAGAACGCCGTCGTGGGCACGGTGCCGGTGGTGTACACGGGCCCGGTGGATCGCTACTTCGACTACGCCGAAGGGGAGCTCGGATGGCGCACCCTCGACTTCGAGGAGGAGGTGCTGCCCACGGGCGACTTCCAGGGCACGAGTGTGATGAACTACGCGGGATCGGACGTGCCCTACACGCGCATCCACGAGTTCCGCCACTTCCACCCCGAGCGCGACTACCCGAACGACAAGACCGTCATCATGCGCGAGTATTCGCGTTTCGCTACTCGCGACGACGAGCCCTATTACCCGGTCAACACGCCCGAAGACCGCGAGCGGCTGCTCAAGTACCGCGCCCTCACCGATGGCGAAGACCGCGTGCTCTTTGGCGGTCGTCTCGGCACCTACCAGTACCTCGACATGCACATGGCGATCGGCTCGGCGCTGTCGATGTACAACAACAAGCTCGCCGACCTGCTCTCCTGATCTCGCGGGTAAGCCCTACCGGCCCAGCGCAGCCCCGCGCCGCCCCGCCCAGCGCTGCCCCATCCGCAGACCTTCGCGCCCGAGCCCCCTCTGGAAGACGCGAATGGTCGGTATAGCCCCTGATAGCGACCATATGCGTCTTCCAGACGACGGCCTTCTGCGAATTTCCAGCGCGAGACACTAGCAGCCGGTGATCTCGTAGAGCGCGGCCCCGCCCTCCTCGTCGACGCGGGTGAGCACGGGGGAGCGGTCGAGTCGGTGCAGGCCCTTGAACTCGTCCGAGTCTTCGGTGCGGTTCTGGTAGGGCCTGTCGGACGACTCGATCATGTGGGTGACGCCCAGGTCGGTGACGAGCTCGCAGGCCTCTGCGGCTGGGAGCGAGGCGAACTCGGTCGCGAGCTGATGCATTTCCGGTGTCTCGCTGCCCTGCAGGTGGGGAAACAGCACGTTCCGGTGACCGATGGCGAACGCGAAGGCGGCACCGTTCCAGGGGTCCCCGGCGATGAGCGCCGTCTCCGGTGTCGTCTCTGGGAGCCGCTCGAACAGGGCGAGTTCGTCGTTTGACACGAGCCCGGGATCGGTCTCGGGGTCGGCACCCGGCTCCGATCCGGTGTCGACGCCGAACAGATCCCGAATGTACTCCTGCGTCGACTGCAGACTCTGGCCCTGCACGCTGCCGATGATGAGCATCAGCGTCACCGCCAGCGCGACCGGCCGCAGCCGACGGGCGGCCGAGCTGCCGGTCTGCCTCACCCAGCGCCCCAGACCGGCCGAAAGCATCTCGAGCAGCATGGCGACGGCGGCCGCCGCGAGGGAGACCGCGGCGATCGGGATCAGGAAGGCGATTCGGTGCGCGTCGTTGTACCAGCCGCCGGTGAGAACGTCGCGCACCGTGCCCGACGTCGAGGCGGCGACCACGTAGAGCAGCACGGCGAAACCGTAGGCTGCGATGATCCACCACTGCCGACGCCTGAGAATGAGCAGCACGATGCCGAGGAGCGTGAGAACCGCGAGACCCACCGCGCGCTCGAGGTTCATGGGAGCGCCCGTGAGCACGTCATCGAGGGCGCTGAGGGGCGAGTAGCCGTACGTGCGATTGTTGTCGGTGGTCTGCAGCGACAGCCACAGCCACAGGGCCGCGAAGCAGACGATTGCGACGACGGTACCGCCGAACTGCAGCGCGAGCTTCGTTCGCGACGATCGGTCTCGCTGCTCGCTTCGCCGCCCGCTCCGCAGGGTGCGGTAGCCGAAGGCGATGAGCATCGGTATGGCGAAGACGCCGAATCCGAGTATCGCGTTGGGGTGGGCGAGCACCGTCGCCCCGAGCGCGCCGCAGAACGCGATCCAGACCGAGGGAAGGGGCTGCCGCTGGGGCAGGCCGCCGCGCAGCCCGAGCAGCAGAAACCCGATTGCTATCGGCAGCAGCGCGGTGGCGAGCGTATTCGCGTACAGCACGCCCCAGGTGAGCGCGGCGTAGGGAAACACAGAACTCGCGGTGCTCATGCCCGCGATCGCGAAGGTGCGCAGCGGCCCCCCGCCGATCACGAGCCGCGCGAAGAAGACCATGCCGACCGGCCAGATCCAGCCGACCACGGCGAAGGTCAGCGCGTTGGTCGCCACCGCGACGCTGCAGCCGCTGAGCTGGGCGACCAGCGCGGCGGTCGCGTGCCACAGCGTGGGGTAGTAGGTGGGGGATCCCAGCGTGGTCATGGTCATCGCGAAGGGCGAGGCGTTGCCGGTCTCGAGAATCCAGGCCACCGCGTTCAGGTGGAAGACGTTGTCGTACGACTGCGAGAAGCTGTCGGGCGCGCCGATCCCGATGCGAATCACCCACGAGATGAGCACGAAGGCGAGCAGCAGCGCAGCGGCGGTGGGCAGTGCGCTCACGACGCGTCGCCGCAGGTCGAGCCGCGGTGCTTCGCGAGCCGCGATGCCGCGACCGGTCAGCACGCGAATCGGGATCAGCACCGCCGTCACCACCGCCGCCGTCAGAACAACGGGCAGCGGCCCCCACGCGATCCCGATCAGCGGTGTCGCGATCATCGCCACGGCCAGCACCACGAACGAGGCGGCGACCGCGGCGGCGAGAAAGGCCATGCCGCGCAGTCGCAGCATCCAGGCGATGGGCAGGCCCGGCAGCACCGTCGCCACGAGAGCGAGGAGCAGTACGGGGGCGAACTGGAGCCACATGAGCATAGGCAACAGCCTATTGCGTCAAGTCCCGGCGACCCAGCGCAAAGCGACACGCAACGGCTATCTGTCCGATCAGTTACCCGCACCTTGGATCTCCTAGACTTTGATGGATGTCTATGCTCTTTTCCATCAGCGAAGGTGCCGCGTCGCTCGACCAGCAGCTGACGCCGCTGCAGCGCGCCCAACTCGATGCCGCGCTCAACCTGCAGGCGCTGCTCAACCCCGGCCGAGTGATCCGCGTGCAGATCCTCATCGGAGAGATTTCGCAGATGCCGGTCTTCAGCGGCGAGTCGACCGAGAGCGGCGCTCTGTCGGGGCGGCCGCTCGCCTCGGTGCTGGTGCGGAGCACGGCGAGGTCGTGGGAAGCCGCTGCGGAGCGAAGCGCTGCCGAGCGGGATCCCGCGGCGCAGAGTTCCGCAGAGGCGCAGAGGCTTCCCCGAGCAGAGGTCGCGCAAGCAGAGGTCGCGCGTCAGATACGCCTGGCGCACCGCGACGCGACCCCGGCGACCACGCGGCGGCCGCAGCCCCAGTCGGTCGCGCGGCGCGTGTACGACGAGTTGGAGCGGCGAGCCCCGCTGCTGCTCGACGAGGTGCGCGAGGTGACCATGAGCCGCCGCGAGCGCGCGATCTCGGGGCCGCTGCCGCGCTACCCGCACGCCGAGCGCGACGACGAGGTGGTGGAGGCCTATGCCGGTCTCGGCGCGGTGGCTCCCGGCGCGGTGGCTCCCGGGGTGCTCGACGCACCGCTCGACGCAGCGACGGACGCACCGCCCGCCGTGCTGTTCGGCCTCCACTGGTTGCAGACCGGCGGTGCCGAGCGCTGGGCCGTCGAGAGCATCGGCATCGCGAAGCAGCGGGGCCTTGCGCCCGTCGTCGTCGTTGACCAGAACTCGGTGCACCCGTGGCTGCTGCGCCCCGAACTCGAGGGCTGCACCGTCATCGCGCTCGGCACGGAGACCCGCGAACCCGAGGCCGAGCCGGCTCTCGCGGCCGCGCTGCTCGCGAACTTCGACCTGCGCGGCATCATGATCCACCACTGCTACTGGCTCTACCGCGCGCTGCCCTGGATCAAGCGGCAGCGCCCAGAACTGCCGGTCGTCGACTCGCTGCACATCGTCGAGTATCTCGGCGGCGGGTATCCGGGGCTCGCGGTGCGCTTCGACGAGTTCATCGATCAGCACCACGCCATCTCTCCCGAGCTGGTGAACTGGCTCGAGTCGGTGCAGCGCGTCAGGCCCGGAAAGAACGTCATGGCTCCGCTGGCGACGCTGACCGTCGCGGAGAACAGCGAACCGGGCAGGGGAGACGCCGACGGCGCGGGTGACGGTGCTGCTGACTCCGAGCAGTGGGGCTTCGCCGCGCGGGATCGCACCGCCCCGTTCACCCTCGCCTTCATCGGCAGGCTCTCGCGTCAGAAGCGGCCCGACCTGTTCATCGGTCTGGTGCACCGCCTGCGCCGTAAGGGCTTCGAGTTTCGCGCCATCATGCACGGCGACGGCGAGATGCGCGAGGTCGTCGACGGGCTCATCGACCGCTACCGCCTGCGCGGCGTGATCGAGCAGCGGTTCGAAGACGCTCCCGTCGCGCAGACCCTCGCAGACGCCGACCTGCTCGTGCTCACCTCGATCAACGAGGGGCTGACGCTCACCACCTTCGAGGCGCTCGCCTCGGGCGTGCCCGTGCTCTCGACCGATGTCGGATCGCAGCGCACGATCGTGCAGGGCGGCATGCTGCTGCCGCGGCCGGCTCGCCCGTTCCTGAAGCGCGCCGAGCGCGCGATCCGGGCGCTCGCCGCCGACGAGCGCGTGCGCGAGCGCGTGTGGGCCGAGCAGCACAGCCGCGTGACCGAGTTCTCGAACATTCCAGACGCCCGTCACTACACCGAGGAGCTCTTCGAACAATGGAAGCAGTAGCGGCTATCGTCGTCACCTTCAACCGCCTGGAAAAGCTGAAGCAGGTGATCGCGTCGATCGAAGAGCAGAGCTTGCGGCCGGCGCACCTCGTCATCGTCGACAACGCCTCGACCGACGGCACCGGAGCCTACCTCGCGGCGCTCGAGACGTCGATCCCGCTTGAAGTCGTGTCGCTCGACACGAACACCGGCGGTGCCGGCGGGTTCTCGGCGGGTATGCGCCGCGGGTACGAGCTCGGTGCCGACTTCGTGTGGATCATGGACGACGACGGCTACCCGAAGCCCGACGCGCTCGAAAAGCTCGTCGGCGGCATGGACGCCGCGCGCGCAGCCCTCGATGCCCCCGTGCCCTTCGCCTGCTCGGTGGTGCTCTTCACCGACGGCGAGATCTGCGAGATGAACAACCCGGTGCCCACGTGGGACTGGGGGCGGCTGCTGGCGAAGGGACAGAACTCGGTGCTGGTGAGCCAGTGCTCGTTCGTCTCCGTGCTGATTCCGCGCTGGGTGCTCGAGCAGTACGGCCTGCCCTTCAAGGAGTACTTCATCTGGTTCGACGACGCCGAGTACACACTGCGCATCTCCCGCAGCGGTGCCGGCGTGCAGGTGCTCGACAGCGTCACGGTGCACGACATGGGCGTCAACCAGGGCGTCAACTTCGGCATGATCGACGCGAAGAACGCCTGGAAGTTCGCGTACGGCGTGCGCAACCAGGCCTCGTACCAGCGCCACCACCGCTCGCTCCCGCACTTCGGCGTGTTCGCGGCGACCGTGATCGTGGGCATGCGCCGCGGCAAGGTGCCGTGGAAGCTGCGCCGTCAGATGATCAAGAAGCTTTGGGAGGGGTTCCGCTTCAACCCGCAGGTCGACCGCGTAAAGTAGCGGAAAGCGGCCGACGGAGCGATCAGTTAGACCCGGGGACCCTGACAACTCCGAACCGAGTGCGGGTCAGACAGCTCCGAGATCGATGACCCGCAGGTGCGCGTCCAGTCCGTTCAGGTCGCCGCCGTTGAGGGTGAGTAGCGGGAGGCCGTGACTCGCGGCGATCGCTGCAATCATGCGGTCACCCGTGTGCGCCCTGGGCTGCCCTCGCCGACGCACAACGGTCTGCAGAATTCTGCCGTAGTGCTGTGCCGCGGCGTCATCGAAGGGGAGGCCCTCGCCGAAGAGCGAGCTGATCTCCTCCAGCGCGGTCGAGCGCGTCATGGCAGTTTCGGCGTCGCGTGCACACGCTATGCCCAGTCTCAGTTCGGAGTAGGTGACCGAAGAAACCATGAGGCGTTCGAACCCGCTGACGTCGATATCGAGGCCTTCCTGCGTCAGCGCGATGACCACGGAGGTGTCAAGCAGAGCCGAGCCCGTGCCGATCGCGCCGCTCACTACTCCCACGGATCGCGCCCCTGGGATGTCGCGCGGCTCTCGCGCAGCTCTTCGAGCCAGGTGTCGTCGCGGTGCACCTTGCGTATGCGGTTCATCAGCTCTGCGCCGGAGATGCCGGAGGCCTTGCGGTGGGGCACCAGGTCGGCGACCGGTTTGCGGTGGTTGGTGATGACGAAGCTTGCGCCCTCTGCGACGGCACGCAGGTAGTCGGTGGGGTTCTGCCGTAATTTACCCACGGGGATCGCTTGAGTCATGAATCAAGCGTACGCTCGAGTATAGATAAAAGTCTATATTTCAAGTCGGCTGCCCGCGCGCCACACCGCGACGGTGAGCGAGGGGGCGCTCTCCGCGATCTCGCGCAGCAGTTCGAACTCCACGCGGTCGGCGTTGCGGCGGTGCACGCCGGCGTCCGGCCCGCCGGCCTGCGCGGCATACCGGGCGAGGCCGAACTCGGCCAACTGGCCGCGGTTCTCAAGTATTTCGTCGCGCAGCGCGAGCACGACGAGGTCGTCGACCTCGGGCACTTCCGCGTACGCGACAGCGGGATCCTCACCCTGCCGCACGCGGTTCTCGAGCATCGTCTCGCGCTCGAGCCGCGCCTCGTCGCGCAACTCGGCGAGGCGAGCGGTCGTCATCGTGAGCACGGCCTCACCCCTTGCCGATCGCCGTCGTCGCGGTGGGAGTCGGAGCCGACGGGCGTCGCGCCCTGCGCAGCTCGTCTGCCGAGGGCACCTCGCGCACGATCGGCACGCGCCGCCACGGCAGTGAGGTGGGCTCGGCATCCAGAGACGGCAGCTCGGAATCGAAGCGGGATTTCACGGCGAGCAGAATCAGCAGCACCCAGTTCCCCTCGATCAGCAGTCGGCTCTCGGTGAGCGACTGCACCAGGAGCGCCACCATCACCAGGATCGGCCAGAGAGCGCTCGTGGCGTAGGGCAGCGGGGGGCCGTAGCCGCGCCGCGGCGGATCCACGGCTCGGAACCAGGTGCGCCACATCGTGAGCCCGACGAGCAGCGCGAACAGCAGCACGCCGACGATGCCGACCTGCAGCCAGACGTCGAGCCAAGCGTTGTGCGCGCTCATCACCTGCAGGCCGGCTTTCTTGTCGAGCGACTTGAACGGCTCCGCCCAGGGAGCCCAGTAGCTGATCCAGCCCCAGCCGAACCACGGGCGCTGCTCGGCGGTGTCGATGACCTTCTGCCAGATCTCGAGGCGTCCCGTCATGTCGCCGCTCTTGCCCAGCAGGCCGAAGACGAAGCCGCGCGCGAAGAGCACGAGGGCGAGCACCGCAGCTCCGGTGATGTAGAGGGGTGCCCGTCGCTCGGGCCCCAGCCTCCGCGCCCACAGCGCGAGCGCGAGCGTCACCAGCACCGCCGCGAGCGCGATCCACACCGTCGCCGCGCGCGTCAGCAGCAGCGTCGCCACCGACATCGTCACCCAGAACCAGCCGGCGACCGGGCGAACGAGCCCCGCGCGCAGCTGGATCCCGAACACGATGAGAGCGAGCAGCCCGATGAACCCGAACATCGCCGAGTTCGCGACGATGCCCTGGATCGGGCCGCCCTCGAAGAGCAGATCCCGACTCCACATCAGCAGCTTCGGCACCTTGCCGGTCTCGGGAATGTCTGCGATCGGCTGCATCACCGGTTCGCGCACGAACAGGGAGACCCACAGCTCGAAGAGGAACGAGACGCCGATGAGGTAGCGCAGCGCTGTGCCGAGGGTGCGCAGCACCTCGTGCCAGGTCAGCACGAAGGCGAGCACGACCGCGATAGTGGTTGTCGCGAGCTGCGCCACCACCCCGAGCATCGACTCGAAGCGATACTGCGACCAGGCGATCGACAGCACCGCGAGCATCAGAAACAGGTAGACCGGCGACGGCAGTCGGTACCAGCGAAAGCGGTCGGGCTTCTCTCGCGCGAACAGCACGATCGCGAACGCCGTGATGGCCAGTGCCACCGCGATGAACCCGGCCCAGCCCAGCAGGTTGCGCGCTCCGTTGCTGCCGAGGGTGAAGACGAAGACCACGATCGCGTAGGCGCTCACGCCGAGTCGGGTCTTGTTCGTGGCCATAATCGGTATGGTAGAGCATGGCCCCTGAGGGCTGAGGATGAGAAACCCCGGGGGGAAGATGGTGACGTGCTGATCTTCATCGAGAACACCCCGCGCACCTACCACTGGGGGCTCAAGGAGGCGCTCCCCGAGATGCTCGGCACGGAGTCCACCGGTGAGCCGCAGGCCGAGCTGTGGCTGGGTGCGCACCCCGACAGCCCCGCTCAGATCGCGAAGGCGACGCCCGTGCCGCAGTCGCTCATAGACCTCATCGAGAGCGATCCCGAGCGCTACGGCGTCGAAGGGGGGCCGCTGCCGTTCCTGCTGAAGGTGCTCGCGATCGGCGGGCCGCTCTCGCTGCAGGTGCATCCGGATCTGGATCAGGCGAGGGCCGGGTATGCGGCCGAAGAGGCCGCAGGTGTGCCGCTCGACGCACCGCATCGCAACTACGGCGATCCCAATCACAAGCCGGAGCTGCTCGTCGCGCTGAGCGATGTTCGCGCGCTCAGCGGGTTCCGGCCGCTCGCCGAGGCGCGGCGCGAGCTGCGTCTGCTGGCTGCCGCGGCCCGCGAGACGGGCGATGCCGACGGCGCTGCCGCGCTCGAGGCGGTGGTGGATCGCCTGGCCGGCCACGACCACGACGCGGCGAGGCGCGCCTTTCTCTGCTGGGTGTTCAGCGACGACCCCGCGGTCGCGCGGTCGCTGTCGGCGATCGAGGCGCTGATCTCGCGGTGCCCGCTCCGATTCGCGGCCGGAGCCGCGGCTGCTTCCGACGAGGATCCCGAGGCCGCGACGCCCGAGGCCGCGGTGCCCGAGCCCGTGATACCCGAGCCCGCGATTCTGCGCGAGATGGATCCGCGCCGACTTGCGTCGCTCGGAGAGCTCGCGGCGAGCTACCCGGGCGATCCCGGCGTGCTCGTCTCGACGCTGCTGCACCTGCTGCACCTCGCTCCGGGGGAGGCCATCTACCTCGAGGCCAGGCAGCTGCACGCCTATCTCCACGGCATCGCCGTCGAGGTCATGGCCTCGTCTGACAACGTGCTGCGAGCCGGTCTCACGCGGAAGCACGTCGACATCGCGGAGCTGTGCCGCATCGTGGACACCGGAGAACTCGCCCGCCCGCTCTTCTCCGCCGAGCGGGTGGTTCCGGGGCTCATCCGGTGGCAGCCCCCGGTCTCCGACTTCCAGCTGCTGCGGGCGCGGCTGCACGATCCCGACGCCGAGGAGATCGAGCACGGCGGCGAGTGCGCGCCCGAGGTCGAGATCCGCGTCGGCGAGCCGCTCGTGCTCGTGGTGACAGCGGGGCGCGTGCGCGTCGAAAGGTTCGACGAGGAACTCGCGGAGGTCGTGACCGCCCGCCGCGGGCAGTCGGTGTACGTCTCGGTGGGGGGATCGATTCGGCTCACGGGCGAGGGGGAGGCGTTTCTCGCGACGGTGGGGCGGGTGCCCATCGAGACGGGGTGACGACGGTGCAGACGCGGACCCGGTGCTGACGGAATTACGTGATTAACTCAGTTCCTCCGCGAGTTGCGATGCTAAGGTGGGGGGTCTGTGATAGTTCGACGGAGGGACCGAATGCGCAAGCGTACCGCGGCCGTGGTGAGACGTACGATCGGCGTTCTCGGCATCAGCATCCTGCTGGCCGGTGGACTCGTCGTCGGCAACACATCGTCGACGCCGGCGCAGGCGCTCGATCTGCCGACGTGGGACGACGTGCAGGAGGCGAAGAAGAACCAGGCCACCGCTTCGAAGAAGGTCACCGAGATCGAGGGACTGCTCGCCGAGGGCGAGAAAGAACTCGAACGCCTGCGCAACACGCACTCTGTCGTCGTCGGCGAGATGCAGCAGGCGCAGGCCGAGTTCGAGACGGCCGCGCAGAAGGCCGCGACGCTCGAGAAGCAGGCTGCCGCGAGCCGCAAAGAGGCCGATGCCGCGGCCGAGCGGGCCGGCGCGATCGTGGCTCAGATGTATCGGTCGGGCGGAGTCGACCGCAGCATGGAGCTCTTCCTCGACAGCGACGGCGAGACGGCCGATGCGCTGCTCGAGCGTCTCGCGTCGATGTCGAAGGCCACTGAGCGCAACACCCACCTCTCCGAAGAGGCCGAACAGGCCGCCAACACCGCCGACACGCTCGGCAAGCAGGCCGAAGCGGTCGCCACGGAGCGCGATCGACTGCAGCAGATCGCTCAGGAGAAGGAGCAGGCCGCCGCCGCGGCGGTCGCCACCCAGGGCGACAAGGTCATCGCGCAGGAGGAGCAGCAGCGCGAGCTCTCCGCGCAGCTCGCGGCTCTCAAGGACACGACGGCGAAGACCGTCGAGGGCTACGAAGAGCGTCTGCGCATTGAAGAGGAGCGCCGCCGCAAAGAAGAGGAGCGTCGTCGCAGGGAGGCCGAGGAGGCCGCCCGTCGCGCCGCCGAGGAGGCTGCCCGCCAGCAGGCCGAGTGGGAGCAGCAGCAGGCCGAGCTGGCCCGTCAACAGCAGCAGGAGGGTCTCGGCGGTGACAACACCGCGGTCGACGGCAACTCCGGCGGTGGCGGTGGCGGCGGCAACTCCGATGGCGGTGGCGGCGGTGGCGGCTCCTCCGACGGTGGCGGCGGAGGCGGCGGAAGCACCTCGGCCCCGCCCCCCGTATCGTCGAACACCGGCTGGACCATGCCGACCGACGGCTGGCTCTCGGAGGGCTTCCGCCCGCCGTCGCGCCCCGACCACACGGGCCTCGACCTGGCCGCGAGCTGCGGCACCCCGATCGTCGCGGCTTCGTCGGGCACCGTCGCGTTCGCCGGCTGGATGGACAGCATGGGCGGCAACATGGTCTACCTCAACCAAGACAACGGCTATCAGACCCGCTACGCCCACATGAACGGCTGGCCGGTGGTCAGCGCCGGACAGCAGGTCTACGGAGGCCAGGTCATCGGCTACGTCGGTGAGACCGGCATGGCGTTCGGCTGCCACCTGCACTTCGAGGTGCGCCCGGGCTACGACATGAACTGGGACTACAACTTCCTCGATCCCTACCCGTTCATCTTCTAGTGGCGCGGGTCGCGCGGGTCGCGCGGCAGAGAAAAAGGGGGTTCGGGATCACGCAGATCCCGAACCCCCTTTCGCGCAGTGCGCGAGTTCTCGCGTCGGTGCCCTCTGGTCAGTGCCCTTCGCTCGCGAGACGCTGCTGCGCTTCGACGATGAGCTGCTCGGCGTCGGCCGCCGAGCCCCAGGCGTCGACCTTGACCCACTTGCCGGGCTCGAGATCCTTGTAGTGCTCGAAGAAGTGCTCGATCTCCTTGCGGGTGTACTCGGGAATGTCGTCGACGTCCTGGATGTGCTGCCAGCGCGGATCCTTGTGCTGCACCGCGATGACCTTGTCGTCGCCGCCGGCCTCGTCGCTCATCTTGAGCACGCCGACGGGGCGCACCTTCACGCCGACACCCGGGAACACCGGGTAGTCGAGCAGCACGAGCACGTCGAGCGGGTCGCCGTCTTCGCCGAGGGTCTCCTCGAAGAAGCCGTAGTCGGTCGGGTAGACGAAGCCCGTGTAGAGCACGCGGTCGAGGTACACCCGACCGGTCTCGTGGTCCACCTCGTACTTGTTGCGGCTCCCCTTGGGAATCTCGATGACGGCGTCGAATGCGGCGGCCATGCGCGCTCCTTCTCTCGTGGTGTGATCTCTAGCGGTATTACTGCCACCCTCAAGAATACGTGCACCTGCGTCGACCTCGCGCACCGGGCGGACGCGGGCGAGGGCGAGCCGGTCCAGTCTGTTGCGCGTGATCGGCGGCGGGGTAGCGTGGAGGGATGGTGCAGCGCGCGGTTCTCGACACTCGGCTCGCGGTGCAGCGTGCCCTGCGGCGGTGGCTGCGCGCCGACCCGGGCGCTGAGCACGGTCGGCGGCTCGTGCTGGTCGCGCTGTCGGGCGGGGCCGATTCGCTGGCGCTCGCCGCGGCCGCTGCGTACGAGGCCGGGCGGGCGGGGTTGCGGGCGGGTGCCGTGGTGGTGGATCACGGCCTGCAGCACGGCTCGGCCGAGGTCGCCGCGCGAGCGGCCGAGCAGGGTCGGGCGCTCGGGCTGGATCCGGTGCTGGTGAGCCGGGTGCGGGTGGAAGCCGGCGGCGGCCCCGAGGCCGCGGCGCGGGAGGCGAGGTACGCCGCGTTCGCCGAGGCGGTCGAGGCGACGGAGGCGGCCGCGATCCTCACCGCGCACACCCGCGACGATCAGGCCGAGCAGGTGCT
This sequence comes from Leucobacter sp., assembly GCA_047973175.1. Classification (GTDB taxonomy): domain Bacteria; phylum Actinomycetota; class Actinomycetes; order Actinomycetales; family Microbacteriaceae; genus Leucobacter. Next base: position 2,920 of record JBKEBN010000085.1, on the reverse strand, counting down.
GCTGGCGCTCGCCCGCGGCTCGGGCCTTCGCAGCCTCGCCGGGATCCCGCAGTGCCGTCCGCTCGATCCCGCGAGTTCGGCGCGCGAGGAACGAGCGCTGATCCTGCGCCCGTTCCTCGGGGAGGCCCCCGTGATCACGCGAACGGCGACCGAGGCCGCCTGCGCGGAGCAGGGGTTGCACCCGTGGACCGACCCGCACAACGTCGACCGCTCGTACGCTCGCGTGCGCGCCCGTGAGACCGTGCTGCCGGTGATCGAGCGCGAACTCGGCCCCGGCGTCGCGGAGGCGCTCGCCCGCACGGCCGACCTCGCCCGGGAGGACGCCGACGCGCTTGACACTCTCGCCGAGCGCGTCGCCGCCGAGCGCGTCGTCTTCGACGAGGGTCGATCGGCCGAGATCCCGATCCAGATCCTGTCCGAGTTGCCGAGTGCGCTGCGCGGGCGCGTGATTCGGATCATCGCGGCGCGGGGCTTCGGCGCGCACCTGAGCCGGGAGCACACGGGTGCCGTCGCGCGGCTCGTCACGGCCTGGCGGGGGCAGGGATCCATCGACGTGCCGGGCGCGTCGGTGACGCGGAGGAACGGTCTGCTCGTCTTCACCGCCCGCCGGCGGGCCGGGTGAGCCTCGGAGTTGGGGGAGAATGGAACGCATGGACGCGAAACAGCTGGGGAACAACCTCACCGCCGTACTGCACACCGAGGCCGAACTGCACGCGCGGCTCGCCGAGATGGCCCGCGAGATCGAGGCCGACTACGACGAGCCCCCGCTGCTCGTCGGCGTGCTCAAGGGAGCCGTGATGGTGATGGCCGACCTGGCTCGGGAACTGCGGTTTCACGCGCAGATGGACTGGATGGCGGTGTCGTCGTACGGGGCCGGAACCAAGTCGAGCGGCGTCGTCAAGATCCTGAAGGATCTCGACACCGACATCACCGACCGCGACGTGCTGATCGTCGAGGACATCATCGACTCGGGCCTCACCCTCTCCTGGCTCAAGGAGAATCTTGAGAGCCGCGGCGCGAAGTCGGTGCGGATCTGCGCCATGCTGCGCAAGCCCGAGGCGCTGAAGGTCGAGGTCGAGGTCGCGTACATCGGTTACGACATCCCCGTCGAGTTCGTGGTCGGCTACGGTCTCGACTACGCGGAGAACTATCGCAACCTCCGCGATGTTGCCGTGCTCGCACCACACGTGTACTCTGACGCGGAGTAGCGCGAAGCCCGGCTCCGTCTTCCGCGGTGCCGCGGGCGCACCCCGGGGTCTCGACGGGGAGTCGGGCAGCAAAGCCGGTTCCGCGCTAGGCGAATATCCAGCGGTGTTGTCGGAGGTGTTCGTTACGCTTGCCTGTGCCGCAACTATTTCGGCACGCCAACCTTGAAGGGCCCCGACTTGGCAGAGAAATCCGCAGAGAAATCCGCGAAGAGCACCTCGAAGACGAAGAGATTCTTCCGCGGTCCGCTGCTCTATTTGATCGTCGCACCGCTGATCGTGCTGCTCGGCTGGTCGCTGCTCTCCGGCGGAGACACCCGCGAGGTCACCACCGAGCGCGGCATGGAGCTCATCTCCGGCGGCAAGGCGACACAGGCCGAGATCATCGACGGCGATCAGCGGGTCAACCTCACGCTCGCCGAGGCCGACAAGAAGGCCGGCACCGACAAGGTCTTCTTCTACTACGTTTCGCAGCGCGGCGAGCAGGTCGTCAACACCATCGACGAGGCGAACCTCAAAGACGGCTACAACGACAAGGTGCCGCAGCCCAACCCGATCTGGTCCCTGCTCGGCTTCCTGCTGCCGCTGCTCTTGATCGGTCTGCTGATCTGGTGGATGCTCTCGTCGATGCAGGGCGGCGGACGCGGGGTGATGCAGTTCGGCAAGAACCGGGCGAAGCTCGCCACGAAAGACATGCCGCAGGTCACCTTCGCCGATGTCGCGGGCGCAGACGAGGCGGTGGAGGAGCTGCAGGAGATCAAGGAGTTCTTGCAAGACGCCTCGCGTTTTCAGGCGGTCGGCGCGCGCATTCCGAAGGGCGTGCTGCTCTACGGCCCTCCCGGCACGGGCAAGACGCTGCTCGCGCGCGCGGTCGCGGGCGAGGCGGGCGTGCCATTCTACTCGATTTCGGGATCCGACTTCGTCGAGATGTTCGTCGGCGTCGGTGCGAGTCGCGTGCGCGACCTCTTCAAGGAGGCGAAGGCCAACGCGCCCGCCATCATCTTCGTCGACGAGATCGACGCCGTCGGCCAGCGCCGAGGTCAGGGCATGGGCGGCGGGCACGACGAGCGCGAGCAGACCCTCAACCAGCTGCTCGTCGAGATGGACGGTTTCGACGTCAAGACCAACGTCATCCTCATCGCTGCCACCAACCGCCCCGACATCCTCGACCCCGCGCTGCTGCGGCCCGGGCGCTTCGACCGGCAGATCGCCGTCGAGGCGCCGGACATGATCGGCCGCCACAAGATCCTCCAGGTGCACGCGATGGGCAAGCCCATGGCGACCGGGGTCGACCTGCTCGCGGTCGCCCGGCGCACCCCCGGCTTCACCGGCGCCGACCTGGCCAACGTGCTCAACGAGGCGGCCCTGCTCACCGCGCGCAGCGACAAGAAGCTCATCGATGACGAGGTCCTCGACGAGGCCATCGACCGGGTGATCGCCGGCCCTCAGAAGCGCACCCGCATCATGAGTGCCAAGGAACGCAAGCTCACCGCGTACCACGAAGGCGGTCACGCACTGGTCGCTGCCGGGCTGAACCACCCCGACCCGGTGACCACGGTGCCCATCCTGCCGCGCGGTCGCGCGCTGGGCTACACGATGGTCATGCCGACCGACGACAAGTACTCCCCGACCCGCAACGAGATCCTCGACCAGCTCGCCTACGCCCTCGGGGGCCGGGTCGCCGAGGAGATCATCTTCCACGACCCGACCACCGG
>JBKEBN010000177.1:0-28631 GCA_047973175.1 Leucobacter sp. | reverse complement strand
TGGGTTGAGGGCGGGCGGAGGCCGCCTCAACCCACCTCAACCTCGTCGATCACCCGCCTGGCGAACTCGTAGCTCTGCGCGAGCACCTCGGGGATGCTGCGCGTGTCGCCGAAGACGTGCGCCTCGTGCTCCACGACCACGCTGCCGTCGAACCCGAAACCCCGGATGATGCGCAGCATCTCGACGAAGTCGATGTTGCCGGTGCCGAGCTCCGGGAAGGTGAAGCGATCGGGATCGCCCTCGCCGTCCTTGAGCGCGACGATGAGGGTGCGGTCTCCGAGGCGGCGCGCGGCGTCGAGAACGTCGTGCGTGGTCACTTCGAGATGCGAGGGGTCGAAGCTCACCCCGAGCCCGGGCACCGCGTCGAGCACTTCGAGGGCCTGATCGGTGGTGTTGACGAGCTGGCGCACGATGGGCTCGAGGCCGACCGCGACCCCGAGCGGCTGCGTCCGCTCGATGACCCTCTGCAGGGAGTCGATGAAGAAGGGCACCTCGCCGCGCGCGCCGGCCGAGCCCAGGAGCGAGTCGGAGGGTTCGTCGCCGGGAATCACGTGGATCAGCGGCGCACCGAGATCGACCGAGAACTCGGCGAGCCGCAGCGTCCACTCGACGGCCTCGGCCCGACGCTCCGGGTCGGGGTTCGCGAGCCCCTCGCGGTGAGCGGCGATCGAGGTCACGGCACCGGTAGCCGCGATCTGGTCGATCAGGGTCAGGGGAGTGTCGGGAGTGATGTGCGGTTGGGCCCGGGGAAGGCTCTCGGCGTTGAGTTCGACCTCCTCGAAGCCCGCGTCGCGAATCTGCTTGATCGCGTCGAGCACCGGAACGCCCGAGAAGAGGCCGGTGTGAAAGCTCATGCGCATGGGAGTGTGCTCCGTTCGTCGTGGTGATGGGGTCTTGCTGTCGCTGTAGTGCTGTCGCTGCGCGGCAGCGGGAGTCGGGTGCGAACGATCCCTCGATTCTGCGTCAGCATCTGATTCTGGATCGGGATCCAGCCTCGACGTCGCCCGAGAAGAGGGATCGTTCGCGCGGCGTCCGGCTACTTGATGATGCCGATCTTGCTGCGGTCGAGCGAGATCAGCACGGCGAGTGCGAGCACGATGCCCTTGACGATCGTCTGCTCGGCTGATCCGACACCGATGAGCACGAGGCCGTTGGCGAGCATCGACATGATGAGCGCGCCGATGATGGTGCCGGTGATCCGCCCCAGACCGCCGGTCAGGGGCGTGCCGCCGATCACGACCGCGGCGATGACGTCGAGCTCGAAGGTCATGCCGGCGACCGGTGAGCCCGCGCCGAGGCGAGCGGCGAGGATCGCGCCGCCGATCCCGGCCATGAGACCGGAGAGCGTGAAGATCCACACCTTCGTCGAGCGCACCGGCACACCGGCGAGCGTCGCGACGCGCTCGTTGCCGCCAATCGCGCGCACTCGGCGGCCGAAGACGGTGTACTGGAAGAGGAAACCGGCGATCAGCGTGATCACGACCGCGACGATCAGGATCCCGGGCAGCACGCCGAGGGAGGGCAGCAGCCCCTCGTCGGGCATCGGCTGCGACGATCCACCGCTGATGAGAATCGACAGGCCGCTCGCGACCTGCAGCATGCCGAGCGTGATGATGAACGACGGGATCTTCGCGTACGCGAAGACCAGTCCGTTGATGAGACCCGCGAGCGCGCCCACGCCGGCCCCGACGAGGAGGCCCACCATGCCGTGCTGAATGCCGACGATGGCCGTCAGTACTCCGGAGAGCGAGACCACCGACCCCACCGACAGGTCGATCGAGCCGGAGGCGATCACGAACGTCATGCCGTAGGCGACGATCGCGAGCACCACGGACTGCTGGAGAATGACCAGCAGGTTGGAGGGCGCGACGAACGTCGATCCCTTCAGCACGGTGAACAGCAGGAACAGCGCCACGAGGGCCGCGTAGGGAACGAGCAGCCGCATGCGCGCTTTCATCGCGCTCTTGCGTTCCGCATCGGAGGTGATTTTGATCGGCGTCGTCGCCGGGTTGGTAGTGCTCATATCGGTCATGCCCCTTAAATCATTGCCTTGATCAGTTCGTTCTCTTCAGGGATGGGTGCTTCATAGCGAGCCGTGACGGCTCCGGTGCGCATGATGAGCACCCGATCCGCCAGCCGCCGCAGCTCCGGGAGCTCGTCGGAGACGACGACCACCGCCTTCCCCGCATCGCGTGCCTGATCGAGCAGCTGATAGATCTCATCCTTCGCGCCGATGTCGACGCCGCGCGTCGGGTTGTTGAGCAGCAGAACCGGCACGTCCCGCTGCAGCCACCGCGCCAGGAGCACCTTCTGCCGGTTGCCGCCGGAGAGATTGCCGACGTTGACGGCGGCGCTGGGCGTCTTGATGTTGAGCCGAGCGATGAGCCCGTCGACCGAACCGAGGCCGGCACCCGTGGCGATCATGCCGCCCCTGCTCAGCTTGTCGAGGCTGCCGAGCACGATGTTCTCGTAGACGGACGACTGCAGCAGCAGTCCTTCCTCGTCCCGGTCCTTCGGAACGTACGCGACCCCCGATTGGATCCGAGACACGACGGATGCGCCGGTCACCGGTTTTCCGCCCACCTCGAACACGTCCCAGCTCGCGGCCTGCGCGCCGGCGAGCGCCCGGATGAGGGTGTCCGACCCGCACCCGACGAGACCTCCGATGCCGATCACCTCGCCGGGGTAGACCGTGAGGCTGAGCGGCTCCGAACCGGAGCCGGCGTTCAGGTTCTCCACGTGCAGCAGCGGTCCGCCGTCTTCAGGGTGCTGCATGGCGCTGTCGCGCGACGCGAGGATGTCGAGTTCGCGGCCCACCATCGACTGGGCGATCCCCGTCTCCGAGGTTTCGCTCACGGCGAGCTGCTCGACGAGCTGTCCGTCCTTCAAAATCGCCACCTGGTTGCAGTGCTCGATGATCTCGTCGAGGCGGTGGGTGACGAAGATCACCGCGCCGCCCCTCGCCGCGAACGAGGCGATCTCGCTGAAGAGGATGATCGCCCCGTCGCGCGAGAGCACGTTGGAGGTCTCATCCACGAGCAGCACCTGCGGATCGGCGGCGAGCGCCCGCGCCAGCTCGATCATCTTGCGATGCTCGAGCGGCATGCCCGACACGATCGAGGAGAGCGGATAGGTGACGCCGATGGCATCGAGCGCTTCCTGCGCGAGCTGATCGCGCTGGCGCGGGTTGATCACCCCGAGCCGCGTGTACTCGTCCTCGCGACCGAGCAGCACGTTCTCGGCGACGGTGAGCGTGGGCGAGAGCAGGGTCTCCTGCGGGATCAGCGCGACGCCCTTCGCGAGCGCGTCGAACGGCCCGTTCGGCAGATACGGGCTGCCGTTCAGCTGCATGCTTCCCTCGTCGAGTTTGAGGGATCCGCTCACAGCTCCGAGCAGCGTGGACTTTCCTGCACCGTTCTCGCCGGCGAGGCCGAGTACGTCGCCCGCAGAGAGCGTGATCTCCGCATCGGGTTCCCACCGCAGGGCGCGCACGGTGCCGTACGCCTTGCGGAACCCGCGGAGTTCGAAGAGGGGGTGTGACATGATCGTTGTCTCCGGTTCCGATCGCCGCTACTCGCTCTTGTCGGCGTCTGCGTCGGCCGCGGTGTCGCCGCCATCGCTGCCGTCGAGGGTGATAGCGAATTCCCCGGTGGCGTCGGGGTTGGTGACCTGGCTGAGCTCCTTGAAGTCGTAGTCGGCCGGCTGATCGATGTACTGCGCCTTGAACGCTTCGACGTTGCTCTCGTCCACGCGGAGCAGGTCGAGCTTGACCTCCGGGTGCTTCGGCTCGATGCCGTTGAGTGCGTCGTAGAGCATCACGAGGCCGAAACCGCCGGCCAGCCAGTGCCCGCCGTAGCTCGCCGCGTAGCTGCCGTTCTCGATCGCGGTGATGCCCTGGGGGCTCAGGTCCATGCCGACGAACTGCAGATCGGAGTCGCGGCCAGCATTCTTCGCGGCCTTGATGGCACCCATGCACAGGTCGTCGTTGTAGCACCACACGCCGTTCGCGGAGCCCGCGGGGTTCGCCTGCAGCATGTTCTCGAAGTTGGAGAGCCCGTCTTCCTGAGTGAAGCCGGCGGCCTGGTACTGCACGACCTTGACCTCGCCCTTCTTCTCGACGTTCTCGAGGCCCTCCTTGCGGCCCTCGGCGACGGAGGTGCCCTGCGGCCCGCCGAGCGCGAGCACGTCCGGCGCGTCGAACTCGGCCAACGTCTCGGCCATCTGCTCGCCGGCGAGCACGTCGTTCGGGCCGACGAAGCCGACGTAGTCGCCGCTCTCCTTCTCGCCCGGCACATACTCCGGGCTCCGGTCGACGACGACCACCTTCACGTCGGCGTCTTGGGCCAGTTTGAGAATCTGCGGGGCGACCGCGGTCGAGTTCGGGGTGAGCACGAGGCCGTCGATGCCCTGGCTGATCAGGTTCTGCACGTCGGAGACCCGCTTCTGGTCGCTGGCGTTGGCCGCGACCGCGTTGATCTTGACGTCGAGCTGCTGACCGCCCTCCTTGATGAATTCGAGGTAGGAGTTGAAGAAGGTGCTGTCGTCGGTGGGGTACGAGACGCCAATCGAGAGGTTCTTCGAGCCGTCGCCATCGTCGCCTTCACCGCCGTTGTCGAGCACGCCGCCGCCGCAGCCGGTGAGGAAGAGGGCACCGCCGAGAACCAGCGCGGTCGCGGTGCCGGCCCCTCGTGAGCGGAGGCGGGAGGTGGTTGAGTGCTTCATCGGCTATCTCCTTTGATTGCGCGCGCGTCTGATCCCCTGCGAAGGGCCGGGACAGATCGACTGTTGAGGGGTGGTACTGCCCGGATCAGACTAGAACAACATTGTTTATCTCGAAACAACGTTGCCGATGTGTGAATAAGTCCGACACCTCGGCGCGTCACCACCGATGTCGGGGTGCTGAGAACCGCAGAATAGCGCGAGAGTAGGGTTCGGGATCTGGGCGCTGCGCGCCCAGTCGTTGATCTATGCGTAACCAGATTGTTATTTGAGCAATCGAAATGAGGCGGCTGGTTCGCCGGTCAACCCGGGATTCCACGTCTCCGGACTGCGCCCTCCGCGCGGAGCGACGGGGAAGGGGCAGGCGGAATGCGGGGTCGTCGACCGTGCTGCGCGCGGCTGCTGCCACCCTGCGCGGGGTCGCGGGGTCGCGCGGAAGGGCGTGAGCCGAGTCAGTTCAGCGGCGGAACGGGGGCGGTCGGGTGCAGCTCGACCGGGCCGCCGAGTTTCTCGGTCACCCTGCGCGCGGCGTCGATCAGTTGCGCCGCTACCTCGGGTACGCGGGCGACGTCCATGCGGTGAATGGGGCTCGACACGCCGAGGCATCCGGCAACGGCCCCGTCGATCCCGAAGACCGGCGCGGCGATGCACCGCACGCCCGGATTGTACTCCTCGTCGTCGATGGAGTAGCCTCGCTCCGCGTCGGCGGCGAGCTCTCTGTCGAGCGCCTCGGGCGAGGTGATGGTGCGGATCGTGAAGCGCTCGAGGGGCGGTGTCAGCCAGTCGCTGCGGTCCGGCTCGGGAATGTAGGCGAGCACCGCCTTGCCCGTTGCCGTGGCGTGCATCGGAGGCCGGCTCCCGACCTCGGTGTCGACCGAGACGCGGAACGGTGCCCTGCGCTGGAGGATGTAGACGGGGCCGCTCGACGTCATCTGGGAGGCGTGCACGGTCTCGTGGGTGAGCTCGACGAGTTCGTCGCACACGTCCTCGGACGCTGAGCGCACGTCGAGGCGACGCAGCACCGATCCGGCGACCGACACGAGCTTCGCCGAAGCGCGATACCGGCGGGTGTTCTGATCCTGCTGCACGTATCCCCGTCGAATGAGGGTCTGCAGCAGCCGGTGGGCGTTGCCCTTGTCCATGGCGAGTTCGGCGGCCAGGTCGCTCACGCCGATGCCGGCCGCGTGACGGGCGAGGGCCTCGAGCACGTCGAGCCCGGATTCCAGCGCTCCGCCCCGTGTTCGACCCTCACTCACCCAACAAACGTAGGTGTGTTCTTGTCTGCTTGTCAACGCTCGTGCTCGGTGAGGGGCGGTCTCGACCGCGTTGAGGCCGCACCTCCCGCATTTTGTTGTTCATATTGAAACTCTGTTGTAAGCTTCTGCCTGTCGGTGGTGCATCCCACGGACAGCGGCGAGGAGGCCGACCTCAACGGTCTCTCGCGACGCGCGTCGATTCGGACGGCACTCGCGTCGGCACCCCGGGGCACGGTCGCCCCGAGCGAAACACATCAGAAGAGCAGGATTGAAAACACACCATGGTTGAGAACAGTTCAGAGGTCGGGATCGTTGTCGTCGGGACCGGGATGATGGGTACCGACCACCTCCAGCGCATTCCCCGATCGATCGCCGGTGCCAGGGTCGTCACCGTGGTCGACGCCGATCCCGCACGCGCGGAGAGGGCCGTCGAACTCGCCCCCGGTGCGCGCACCGCGGCGTCGCTGACCGAGGCCCTCGACCACGGAGACGTCGGGGGAGTGCTCATCGCGACACCGGGCAGCACGCACTACCCGCTCGTGATGGAGGCGCTGGAGGCGCGCATTCCGATCCTCTGCGAGAAGCCCCTGACCGAGGACGCCGCATCCTCGTGGGAGATCTTGGAAGCCGAGATGGGCGGAGGCGAGCGGCTGATCCAGGTCGGCTTCATGCGCCGATTCGACCGCCACCACCTGGAGGCGAAGAGCGTGATCGCCGAGGGGGAACTCGGCGATCCGCTGATCGGCCGGTTCGTGCACCGGCTCGACGTGGCGGCTCCCGGATTTCCGGAGGGCTTTCTCATCCCCGAGTCGACCGTGCACGAGTTCGACACCGCTCGCTGGTTCTTCGACGACGAGATTCGGTCGATCCGGGTGCTCAAGCCGCGGCACAACGGCTTCGCGAAGGAAGGGCTCAAGGGTCCGCAGCTCATCGTGGTCACCATGAACTCCGGCGCGATCTCGTTCGTGGAGTCGAATCTCGACTGCGCGTACGGCTACGAGGTCTCCGGCGAGATCACGCTGGAGCGCGGCACCGTCGAGTACGGCCGCCCGAGCGGTGCGTCCTCTCGCAGGGACGGCCAGATTGCGAGCCCGGTCACCCAGAACTATCGCGAGCGCTTCGCCGGTGCCTACACCGGCGAGATCCAGGCCTGGGTCGACGGCATTCGGGCCGGAGACATCTCAGGCCCCAGCGCCTGGGACGGCTACGCCGCGACCGTCGCAGTCGAAGCCGGCGTACGCGCGCAGGCGACCGGCGAAGAAGTGCCGGTCTTCCTGCCCGAGCGGCCCGAATTCTACGCGTGATCCACCGACCGCAACGACCCCTCACTCCAAGGATCAAATATGAACTCCACCCTTGAAACCTCTCAGATCGTGCAGGATCGGCTCTCGCGGGCGCAGGCGATCGTCTCGGCTGGCGGCGTGCAGCAGGCCCTCGTGAACGGCACCCTGCCCACGCGCCTCGAGATCACGCTCGCCGAAGCGGTCGTGATCGGCCTGCTCAAGCAAGACGTGCGCAAGTTCGTCGGCATCTTCGGGCACGGCTCGACCGACCTCGGCGAGGTGATGCGGGTCTACGAAGCCGCGGGCGCGCTCAAGACCCATCCCGTGCGCAACGAGGTCGAGGCCGCGCACATCGCCACCGCGCTGCGCTGGGCCACTGGGGAGAAGGCCGCCGTCTTCACCTCCATCGGGCCGGGTGCCGTGCAGGCACTCGCGGGGAGTCTCGCGGCGTCGAGCGACGGTGTCGGCGTCTGGCACATCTACGCCGATGAGACCACGGAGGCCGAGGGGCTGAACATGCAGCAGATCCCGAACGGCGAGCAGGAGGCCTTTCTGAAGCTGACCTCGGCCATGGGCCCCTCCTACACCCTGCACACGCCGTGGGCTCTGCCCGAGGCGCTGCGCCGCGGCATGAGCGCGGTCGACGACCCGCACCGCGCGCGACCCTTCTACCTGCTGCTGCCGATCAACACCCAGCCGCAGTTGGTCGACATCAACCTGGGCGCGCTCCCCTCCGGAGAGCCGCCCGCCCTCGGGGCCGCCGCAGACGACGGAGCCTACGAGGCGGCCGCCCGCGCGCTGCTCGACGCCGAGCGCGTCGTCGTCCGCGTCGGCGGCGGAGCTCGCTCGGCCGGCCCCGAGATCGAGGAGATCCTCGACCTCGTCGACGGCTTCGCCGTCACCTCGCCGCTCGCCTCGGGCACGCTGCCCTACGACCACCCGCGCAACCTCACCGTCGGCGGCTCCAAAGGGTCGATCAGCGGCAACTACGCCATGGAGAACGCCGACGTGCTGCTCGCGATCGGCACCCGCGGCGTCTGCCAGTCGGACATGTCGCGCACCGGCTACCCGAAGGTCACCCACGTGGTGAACATCAACACCGACCCGGCCGACGCGGTGCACTACAACCACGCGATCCCGCTGCTCGGCGACGCGGCACCGACGCTGCGCGGCATCATCGCGGAGCTGAGGAGGCTCGGCGCGACGACCTCGGATCTGTCGAGCCGCTGGGCCGAGGAATGCCTCGAAGCGTGGGATCGGTGGGTCGCGTTCAAACAGGAGCGCTACGACACCCCCGTGCTGCGAGACGAGGTCTGGGAGCGCGAGGTGCTCACCCAGCCGGCCGCACTCAAGGCCGTGAACGACTGGGCGCGTGCCCACGACGCAACCCTGTTCTACGACGCCGGCGACGTGCAGGCCAACGGCTTCCAGATCGCCGAAGACGACCGGGTCGGCCGCACCGTCACCGAGACCGGCGCGAGCTACATGGGCTTCGCGACCAGCGCGGTCGTGGCCACCGGCATCGCCGAGCAGCCCTTCTTCGGCATCGCGATGACCGGCGACGGCAGTTTCACCATGAACCCGCAGGCGCTCATCGACGGCGTGCAGCACGGAGCCCGCGGCGTGATCCTGGTCTTCGATAACCGCCGCCAGGGGGCCATCTCGTCGCTGCAGCTCGATCAGTACGGCATCGACTACGCCACGAACGACCAGGTCGAGGTCGACTACCGGGCCTGGGCGGCGGCCGTCGGAGGCGTGCAGGCACTGCACGGCGGGCACAGCACGCAAGAACTCGTCGAGGCGCTCGACAGGGCCTACGACCACGACGGGCTCAGCCTCGTGCACGTTCCCGTCTACTTCGGCCCCGACGAGCGCGGCGGGCTCGGCTCATTCGGGCGCTGGAACGTCGGCCCCTGGGTCGACAGCACCGAAGCCCTTCGACACGAACTGGAGATCTGATCATGACCGCATTTCCCAACGTCATACCCGGTCGGCTCTACATCGACGGCGAGTGGCGCTCGGCGACGAGCGGACTGACCCGCGAGGTCTTCGATCCCGCCACCGAAGGGCCCATCGGCACGATCGAGCAGGCCTCGGCCGAAGACGTCGACGCGGCGCTCGCCTCGGCGCAGCGCGGGCTCGCGATCTGGCGCAACACCGACGCCTGGACGCGCTCGGCCAAGATCCGCAGGGTCGCCGAGATCCTGCGCGAGTGGATCCCGCAGGCCGCCCAGCTCATGACCGACGAGCAGGGCAAGCCCCTGCGCGAGTCCGAAGCGGAGTGGAACGCCGCCGTCGACCAGTTCGACTGGTACGCCGACGAAGCGCGACGCATCTACGGCCGCACCGTCGACGGGCACACGACCGCGAACCGCATTCTCGTGCGCCGCGAGCCGATCGGGGTCGTCGCGGCGTTCGCGGCCTGGAACTTTCCGGCGCTGCTGCCCGCGCGCAAGATCGCCCCCGCGCTCGCGGCAGGCTGCTCGGTGATCGTGCGCCCCACCGAGGAGGCTCCCTTCTCGACCGTGCTCATCGCCAAGGCCTGCGAGGCCGCGGGCATTCCCGCCGGCGTGATCACCATTCTCACCGGACGGGCCTCGCAGATCAGCGAGCAACTGATCAGCTCCGGCGTGGTGCGCAAGATCTCCCTCACGGGATCGGGCCCCGTCGGGCGCACCCTGCTGCACCTCGCGGCCGACAACATGGTCGCCGTGTCGATGGAGCTCGGCGGGCACGCCCCCGTGCTCGTGTTCGAGGACGCCGACATCGAGGCGGCCGCGCGGGCGTGCGTCGCGTCGAAGTTTCGCAACACCGGGCAGGTGTGCGCCTCACCGTCGCGGTTCATCGTGCAGGAGTCGGTGGCCGAGCGGTTCTCCGAGGCGTTCGTCGCCGCCACGCGCGAGCTGCGGGTCGGCGACGGGCGCGATCCCGCAACCACCGTCGGCCCCCTCACCAACGCCAAGCGCGTCGTCGAAGCCGAGGAGCTGATCGAGGACGCGGTGGCCGGCGGCGCAACCGTCGCCGCGGGCGGCAAGCGCGACGAGCGCTTCGCGAAGGGCTACTTCTTCGAGCCGACGGTGCTGGTCGACGTGCCCGAGGGCAGCAAGATCCTGCGCGATGAGCCGTTCGCACCGGTCGCTCCGATCGTGACCTTCGACACGCTCGACCGGGCCATCGAGATCGCCAACTCCACCGTCTTCGGCCTTGCCAGCTACGTCTGGACGCGCGATCTGCGCACGGCCTTCCTCGCCTCCGAGCGCATCGAGGCAGGCATGGTCGGCGTGAACAACATGGCGGTCGCCACGGCCGAGTCGCCGTTCGGCGGCGTCAAGGAATCGGGCTTCGGCCGCGAGGGCGGATCCGAGGGCATTCTCGACTACACGGTCGCCAAGGCGACCCTCATCACCCTGTGAGGCGCGCAGATGAGCACTGAAGCGGCGAAGACGGGAAGCGGCGCGAGCGCCGCCGCGGGCGAGGGCGAGGGCGTGAGCGCGGGCACCGGAGGCGGCAGCGCGAGCACCGAGGGCGTTTACGGCCGCCTGACGAACTACGGCGACCTCGGGTTCAGCAAGTTCATTCGACGGGCGTTCTTGAACTCGGCCGGCCTCGACTCGGAGGACATCGATCGGCCCGCCGTCGGCATCGTGAACACGACCTCCGACTACACCACCTGCCACCGCGAAATGCCGCAGATGATCGAGGCCGTCAAACGCGGGGTGCTCGAGGCCGGTGGCCTGCCCTTCGTGTTCCCCGTGATGTCGCTCGGCGAGATCCTCACCAACCCGACCACCATGCTCTTCCGCAACCTCATGGCGATGGAGGTCGAAGAGCAGATCACCTCGCAGCCCATGGACGCGGTCGTGCTGCTGGGCGGCTGCGACAAGACCGTCCCCGCCGAACTCATGGCCGCGGCCTCGGCCGACATTCCCGCGATCCAGCTCGTCGTAGGGCCCATGACGGTCGGCAATTACAGGGGGGAGCGGCTGGGCGCGTGCACCGACTGCCGGCGCATGTGGACCGAGTTCCGCGGCGGCCGCATCGACGAGCAGCAGCTCGGCGAGATCAACGCGCAGCTCGCCCCGTCGGCCGGCACCTGCATGGTCATGGGCACCGCTTCCACGATGGCCTGCCTGGTCGAGGCGATGGGCATGTCGCTGCCGTTCGCCGGCACCGCACCGTCGGTGTCCGCTGAGCGGCTCAGGATCTCCGTCGCAACCGGCCGCCAGGCTGTAGAACTCGCGCGCTCGGGCCGCAAGCCCTCCGAGATCATGACGGAGGCGGCGTTCAAGAACACCATCGTGGTGCTCTCGGCGATCGCGGGATCCACGAACGCGATCATCCACCTCACCGCCATCGCGCGCCGCCTGGGACTCGACATCGATCTCGACGACTTCCACGAGATCTCGCAGCGCACCCCGGTGCTGGTCAACTGCAAGCCCGCCGGGTCGAACTACCTCCCCGACATGCACCGTGACGGCGGCGTGCCCGCGCTGCTGAAAACCCTCGAGGAGGCGCTGGATCTCGACGCGCTCACGGTCACCGGGAAAACCCTGCGCGAGCAGCTGCAAAGCGCCGAGGGGCCGCAGGACTGGCAGGACACGATCCGCCGCGTCGACGACCCGCTGAAGGCACCCGGTGGGCTCGTCACCCTGCGTGGTTCACTCGCTCCCGACGGTGCCGTCATCAAGGCCGCCGCGGCCTCGCCGCACCTCATGGTGCACGAGGGCATCGCGCACGTCTTCGACTCGCTCGAAGAGGTCGAGGAGACCCTGGACGACGAGAGCCTCGGCCTCACCCCCGAGCACGTGCTCGTCATGCGGCGGATCGGACCGGTCGGCGCGGGAATGCCCGAAGCCGGGTCGATCCCGATTCCGAAGTACCTCGCGCGACAGGGGATCCGCGACATGGTGCGCGTCTCGGACGGTCGCATGTCCGGCACCGCCTATGGCACCATCGTGCTGCACGTCAGCCCCGAGGCGGCACTCGGCGGACCCCTGGCGCTCGTGCGCAACGGGGATCGGATCCGGCTCGACGTTCCGAACCGCACCGTCGACCTGCTGGTAGACGAAGCGGAGCTCGAACGGCGTCGCGCCGAGCTGGTGCTGCCGCAACCGCCGAAGCGCGGCTGGCGTCGCCTCTACGCCACCAACGTGGTGCAGGCCTCGGAGGGCGCGGATCTCGGGTTCCTCCGCGGCGTGGAGTGACGGAGTCGCCCGTGCGGAGCGGGGTCTACTCAGGCGATTGAGCGGAGCGAGCGGTCGAACCCCCTCCCCATAGGTGATTGAGCGGAGCACGCAGTCGAAATCTACTTAGGTGATTGAGCGGAGCGAAGCGCAGTCGAAATCACAGGGGTTGAACTTGCCTGAAACGTGAGGCGTGGATGGTTTCGACTGCGGCCTGCGGCCTTCGCTCAACCACCGGGTGGGGTGTTTGAGCGGAGCGCAGCGCAGTCGAAATCACGGACCCGAAGCTTCCAAGGAACGTCATGTTCTCTGGTTGGAAATGCACGCTAAACCGAGGGTTTAGGGCACATTTCCAACCGGGGAATGAGGCTGCGGTGTATGGTTTCGACTGCGACCTTCGGCCTTCGCTCAACCATTGGGTGGGGTGGTTGAGCGGAGCGAGCGGTCGAACCCCCTGCCCATAGGTGATTGAGCGGAGCACGCAGTCGAATTCTACTTAGGTGATTGAGCGGAGCGAAGCTCAGTCGATATCACAGGGGTTGAACTGGCCTGTACCGTGAGGAGTGGATGGTTTCGACTGCGGCCTGCGGCCTTCGCTCAACTACCGGGTGGGGTGTTTGAGCGGAGCGCAGCGCAGTCGAAATCTCGGACCCGAAGCTTCCAATGAACGTCATGTTCTCTGGTTGGAAATGCACGCTAAACCGAGGGTTTAGGGCACATTTCCAACCGGGGAATGAGGCTGCGGTGAATGGTTTCGACTGCGACCTTCGGCCTTCGCTCAACCATTGGGTGGGGTGGTTGAGCGGAGCGAGCGGTCGAACACCCTCCCCATAGGTGATTGAGCGGAGCGAAGCGCAGTCGAAATCACAGGGGTTGAACTTGCCTGAAGCGCGAGGCGTGGATGATTTCGACTGCGTGCTTCGCACTCCGCTCAATCCAGGGGTTTCGACTGCGGCCTGCGGCCTTCGCTCAACCATCGGGTGGGGCCGCGCTCAATTGCCGGGGCGCGTACCGGGGCGCGCGTCGCTGGCGCACACCTGCGCTTTCGGCTAGATTCTTCCCATCCGTGTTTGTCCGCACAAATTGCGCGAGTTGTGAGCGGCGTGGGCCGCGCACACCGCACCCGCGAAACAGTCGCACCTGGTTGCACGATGAGGTAGCCCGGCGAGCATGACACCCCAGACACATGACACCCCAGACAGAGGAGATCGGCATGAGGATCGGCGTAATCGGCACGGGCGTCATGGGAGCGTTTCACGTGCAACTTCTCCACTCGGAGGTCTCGGGCGCGACGGTCACCGCGGTCGCCGATCCCGATCCCGAGCGCGCGGGTGCCGCTGCGGCCGCAGTCGGAGCGATCGCGTTCAGCGACCCGCTCGAGCTGATCCATCACCCGGAGGTCGACGCTGTTCTCATCGCGTCCCCCGACTTTCTGCACGCCGAGCAGACGCTCGCCTGCATCGCCGCGGGCAAGCCGACCCTCTGCGAGAAGCCGCTCTCGTACTCGGTCGAAGAGGCGCGGCGCGTCGTCACGGCGCACCGCGAGGTCGTCGGCGACGGAACCCCTCTCGTGCACCAGGGCTTCATGCGCCGCTTCGACGTCGGTTACGTCGCCCAGAAGCAGGAGGTCGCTTCGGGCAGGCACGGCCGCCCCGTCATGGTGCACTCGATCGGCCGCGGGGTGACGACGGGCCCCGGCGCGACCGACGAGTCGGTGATTTTCAACGCCGCGATCCACGACCTCGACCTCGTGCCCTGGCTGCTCGAGTCGCCCGTCACGGAGGTGAGCTGGCACGCGCCGGCGGGCAGGCGCCGAGGACTCGAAGAGTCCGAACGCCTGACCGGTGCCGCCACAGCGGCAGCCCCGGAACAGAGCACGGGTGGCGGGCTGCGCGACCCGTTCTTCCTGCTGCTGCGCACGGCCGACGGGGCGCTCTCGACCGTCGACATCTACCTCAATGCGCGCTACGGCTACGACATGCGCTGCGAGGTGGTCTGCGAGACCGGCACCGTCGCCATCACCGAGCCGCACCGCATAGCCGTCGCGTCGGAGCTGGCGAGCGCGACCGGCATTCCGGAAGACTTCCGCCCGCGCTTTGCCGAGGCCTACCGCCTCGAACTGCAGGAGTGGGTCACCGCGCTGAATGAGGGCCGTGCGCCGACACTCGCCACGGTCGAGGACGGCGCAATCGCCACGCTGGTCGCCGCGGCGGCGGTCGAGTCGATGCACTCCGGCGGTGCGTTCGTGCGGGTCGCAGGGCTCGACGCGGCCGCTGAGGCCGAGCAGGGCGACGGGGTTGGATCGACCACCTGGGCGGAGACGACCGTGCTGACCGAGGTTGCCGATCCCGAACCCGCGCCCGCCCAGACGGCCGACACCACCGAGCTCCCCGGGGAGGCGCGATGAGCGCGAATTCGACCGGCAACGCGACCGGCGCAGTGAGCACTGCGGCACCCGCGGCGAGCAGCACGGCCGGTGAGGCGCACGCACCCGCGGCACGCGCCAGGATCATGCCCGCCCCCGACCTCCCCAACCCTGAAACGGGCCCGTCGCTGCGCTGGGGCATTCTCGGCAGCGGCTGGATCGCGGCCCAGTTCGTCGCGGCTCTCAGGGCCTCGACCAACCAGCGCGTCGTCGCCGTGGGATCCCGCAGCCTGGCGCGCGCGCAGGAGTTCGCCGACGAGCACGACATCGCCGAGGCCTACGGCTCGTACGAGGAGCTCGTGGCCAGCGACGTCGACATCATCTACGTCGCCACCGGCCACCTCGACCACTTCGCGCACGCGACGCTCGCGCTGGGGGCGGGCAAGCCGGTGCTCGTCGAGAAGCCGATGACGCCGCGCTACTCGGAATCGCTCGAACTCGTCGAACTGGCCCGCTCGCGGGGGCTCTTCGCCATGGAGGCCGTGTGGTCGCTCGCGCTGCCGCGCTACTCGGTGGTGCGGCAGGTGCTCGACCGGGGGCTGCTCGGCGAGGTGGTCGAGGTCTACGCGAACCTCGGCGAGCGACTGGTGGATCACCACCGCGCGATGGACCCGGCGCAGGGCGGCGGGGCGATGAACGACATCGGCACCTACGTGATGATGTTCGCGAACGAGGTGCTGCCGGGCCTGCGGGTGCTGGCCGCGCACGGCACCCGGCACGCGACGTCGGGGATCAGCGGGCCTGGCGCGATCGGGCAGTTCCACGCGCTGCTCGCCGATGATCGGGATCGCCAGGCCACTGTCAGCGCGTCCATGCTGGCGGATACCCCCACCACCGCCTACATCGCGGGCACCGAGGCGACGCTCGTCTTCGAGGCCCCCTTCTACCAGCCGGGGTCTCTGGTGCTGCGGTTCCGCGACGGCGAAGAGCTGCGCTACGACGAGCCGACGCTCGCGCACACGCAGCTCTTCTGGGAGGCCGTCGAGGCCGCTCGCTGCATCGATGCCGGGCTCACGGAGTCGCCGCTGCGCCCGCTCGATCAGACTCTCGCGACGATCTCGCTCATGGAGCAGGCGCGCAAGCTGATGGGCGACCCGGCGTAGCCCTTGGCTTCGTGACTTCTCTGCTTTTCTTGCTTCTCTCTGCTTTTCTCTTTAGCTCTGCCGTGGTGCGCCATGTAGTGCGCCGAGAGGAGGAAAAGGCGGCTTGAATCGCGCAGAATCCCGCTTTTTCCTCCTCTCGGCGGCTGCTCGCCGGGCACTCAGGTTGCCCGCTGGGCACTCAGGGCACCCGCCGGGCACTACGGCTGCGTGAGCTGCTGCGCCAACTGCAGCAGCTGCGGCTCCGATCCCTCGCCGCCGATGAGGTGCACTCCCATCGACAGCCCGCTCGGCAGCGTGAGGATCGGCACCGCGATCGCGGGCAGCCCCGAGACGTTGACCATTGAGGTGTAGGGCGTCCACTCGCACTGCAGCTTGTAGTCGTCGTCGGGGCTGAGTGAGGTGAATGCGCCGATGCGCGGAGGAGTGGTGGTCAGGCCGGGAGTGAGCATCACGTCGTAGCGGCTCCACGCCTGCCGCAGCCCGGTGCCGATGCGCTGCAGCTCTCGGGCCGACGCGAAGTGCTGCCGCTGCGACTTCGAAAGCGCGCGCTCGCGGTACAGGCGGGTGAACGGCGTGAGCAGCCGTTCGGCCTCGGTGCTCAGCTTGAGCAGTGACAGGCTGGCCATCCAGCAGCTCGTGAACACCTCGGTGTAGCGCGGATCGTAGCGCAGCTTCGCCTGTTCGATGAGGTGGTTGCGGTTCGCGAGCCGGGCTGCCGCGATGTCATACGCCTGCGCCGCCTCGGGCGACAGGCTCGTCGGATACACCGCATCGAACGGCGACGCCGTGCTCATCCCGATGCGCAGCCCCGACAGCGCGTCGGCCTCCCGCACGGCTCGCAGCGCCGAGTCGTCCTCGTCGCCCTGCGCACCCTGCATCGCGTCGAAGAGCATCGCGGCGTCTTCCGCGGTGCGCGCGATCGGCCCGGTCACCGCGAGCCGCTGCGCCCCGAATTCGTCGTGATCGCCCTGGGCGAGGTCGGTGATGATCGTGCCGAGACCCGCTTTCAGGCCGACGAGCCCGCAGGCGAGGCTCGGGATCCGGATCGACCCCCCGGCGTCGCTGCCCGGCGCGACGGGCAGCAGTCCCGCGGCGACCGCGGCCGCGCTGCCGCCGGAAGACCCGCCGGGAGTGAGCGCCGGATCGAGCGGGTTGCGCGCCGGGGGAGCGATGAGGTTCTCCGAGTAGGCGTTGAGGCCGAACTCGGGCACCTGGGTCTTGCCGAGCGAGATCGTGCCGGCCTTGCGCAGCACGGCGACGCCCGGATAGTCGCGCCTGGCCACGAGGTGCGGCACGGCGGCGCTGCCGTGGGTAGTGATGGCTCCGGCGACGTTGCTCAGATCTTTGTGCGCGGTCGGCAGGCCGTGCAGGGGAGGGAGCGCGTGCGAGTCGAGGCGGTCGCGTCGCCGGATCGCCTCGCGCTTCGCGTCGGCCTTGTCGGCCTCTTCGATCGCATTCTCGGTGGTTACGGACACGAACGCCCCGAGATCGGAGCGGCTCGCGATGCGGGCGAGGTAGTGCTCGGTGGCTTCGCGCGCCGTCACCTCACCGGCGCGGAGGGCATCTCGCAACTCGACAGCGGTATCGGGCAGTGCGCTCATGGGAACAGCTTACTGATCGCGCTGCTGTCGGTGTCGGTCGGGTTTGCCGGGTACTGGCGGCTAGGGTGCGCGTAGAAATAACTGCTGCGAGTGAGGTTTCTGAGCGGGATGCATGATAAAGCTGGGTGTCGTCGGCGTAGTGGTGCTACGTTGACGACACCCAGCTGCAATCATGCGCCCGATCAGGAAGCGACACGCAGCAGTTATTTCTACGCGCGCCCTTACTGCTGGGTGGCGGCGTAGGCCTCGAACTCCTCCTCGGTCTCGAACGCGCGGAGTTCGTAGGCGTAGGGCCGAACACCTGAGTCGAGGCTTCGCACCCGCAACCAGTAGTAGGGCGTGTCGAGGTTCCACAGACCGACGCCGATCTCCTTCTCGCCCGGCTCGGCAGAGGCGAATCCGCTGCCGCCGTCACCGACGATGCCGGCGACGAGGCCGCCGTCGTTGCTACGAGCGGCGAAGGCGTACCTGTTCGGCGACACCTCTTCGAGGAGCGTCATCGTTGCCGGATCGATGCGGTCGGCGTGGGTTGCCGCAGCGTTGACCTGCATCTCGCTGATGGTGCGTTCGAGCCGGTCTTCCGGAGCGGTGTGCGCGGTCCAGTCGCCGGTCATGTTGAAGGTGGCGAGCACCGCGAGCACCGCCGCGAGTGCGATCCCCGCGATCATTGCGATGGCCGGCCCGTAGCTGCGCTGCTGACTGCTCATGCGGTCAGCCTACCGGGGCTCCGTCTTTCGGGACCCTGCCTATCGGGAGTCTGTCGGTCTATCCGGACGCTGTCGGGTCGCGGTGTCTGAGGCCGCGCTCCTTCGGGCCCCTGTCCGCCGCGCTCATTGCTTCCGCGCTCATTGCCCGTTCACTAGCGGCGTGGTTTCGAGTAACGGCGTGTGTTTTCGGGGGTTGCGGCACGCCGTTCCTCGAATCCACGCCGGAAGAACGTGGTGAGGGTGGCTCCAGTGCAAGGCGGCGGGGCCAGTGCGCGGTGCCGGCTCCAGCGCGCGGCGGTGGGGGTAGGGTGCGGGGAGCGGCCAGGGTGCGGGGAGAAAGCAGCGTACGGGGAGAAAGCAGCCTGCGGGGAGGGATCGACGGGAGGGGCCGGGGAGAAGCTGCGATACTCAGCGAGACCGATAGTGGTTTTCATTTAGAATGTTCTGCATGGCACACTTCTCGCACCCGTTCAGATTCGCCGCGCTCGCCGGTGGAGCGCTCGCCGCGACCCTCGCGCTGACTTCGTGCGGTGGATCGGGATCCGACACCGCGGCATTGGGCTCAGGCCCCCTCAAGGTCGTCGCGACCACCACCCAGCTCACCGACTTCACGGGGCAGGTGGGCGGTGACGACATCGAGCTCACCGGGTTGCTGACCCCCGGCGCGTCAGCGCACCACTTCGACCCGACGCCGGCCGACCTGCTCGCCCTCGGCGAGGCGGACGTGCTGGTGGTCAACGGCGCGAACCTCGAGACCTTCATCGACAGCGCGACCGAGGCGAGCGGGTTCTCGGGCGAGGTGATTGTCGCGGCCGACGGCATCGACCTGGCCGAGGCCAAGGAGATCACGGCCGAGGGCGAAGCCGGTGCCGAGGGGCACGATCACGGTGAGCACGCCGACGAAGAATCGCACGCCGACCACGACCACGCGGACGAGACGCACGCTGATGAGGCCCACGCCGAAGAGGCTGAGGCCGAGGCGCATGACCACGCGGCGGAGGAAGAGGCGCACGCCGATCACGACCATGCCGATGACCACGCCGCCGAGACCGCAACCGAGACCGGCGCTGAGAGTACCGCCGAGAGCACCGAAGAAAGCGGCACCGACGACCACGCCGAAGAGGAGCACGACCACGACCACGGCGACGTGAACCCGCACATCTGGACGTCCCCGCGCAACGCCATCGGCATGGTCGAGGAGATCGCCGGCGGTCTCGCGAAAGCCGATCCCGACCACGCGGCCGACTTCGAGCAGCGAGCCACCGACTACGTCGCCCAGCTGAAGGCGCTCGACGAGTGGACCGCCGCCCAGTTCGACCGCGTGCCGGAGGCCGACCGCGTGCTGGTGAGCGGCCACGATTCGCTGCGCTACTACCTGCACGACTACGACATCGCCTTTGCCGGCTCGATTCTGCCGAGCTTCGAGGACAACGCCGAGCCGAGCGCCGCCGACGTCGACGCCCTCGTCGCCTCGATCAAGGAGCACGGCGTGAAGGCGGTCTTCGTGGAGTCTTCGATGAGCCCGAAGCTCGCGCAGACCATCGCCAAGGAGGCGGGTGTCGAGGTAATCGACGCCGACACCCTCTACGCCGACTCGCTGGCCGCGAGCAAGACCAGCGGTGAGGATACCGCGGACGAGAACAGCGCTGCGGGCGTCGATGAGGGCGTTGATCCCAGCACCTACATCGGCGCGACCGTGCACAACACGCGCGTCATCCTGGAGGCTTGGGGAGTCGATCCCGAGCCGCTTCCGGCTAGTCTGCAAGGGTGAACCCGCCCGCATCGCCAGAGAACCCCGCGGCTGAGACGGCCGTAGCCTCCTGCCCGGCCCCGAACCGCGAAGCCGCACCTCGAACCGGTACCGTGTCAACCGTGTCAACCGCAGCACCCCCGCCCACCCCGGTCGCCGCAGCCGCGCTCGTGCTCGACGGCGCGGCGTTCGGCTACTCCGGCGTGACGCGGGTCGAGCGGCTGAGCTTCTCGGTTCCGGCGGCCGCGGCCGTCGCGCTGATCGGGCCGAACGGTTCGGGCAAGTCGACGCTGCTGCGCGGCATTCTGGGGCTCGCCGATCTCACGGCGGGTGGGGTGCGGGTGCTCGGCACGGCTCCGGATCGCGCCCGCCGCCACATCGGCACGCTGCCCCAGGCGGATACCCGCGACGCCACCCTGCCGGTATCGCTGCGGCAGGTCGTGACGATGGGGCTGTACCGGTCGCGCGGCGCGCTGCGCCCGATCGGAGCCGGTGGGCGAGCGGCCGTCGACGCCGCGCTCGAGCGCGTGGGCCTGGCCGCGTTCGCCGGGAAGCGCTTCGGCGAGCTCTCGGGCGGCCAGCAGCAGCGCGGCATTCTGGCTCGGGCGCTCGTCTCCGACCCGCGACTGCTGCTGCTCGACGAGCCCTTCAACGGCCTCGACCGAGAGAACCGCGACGCCCTACTGCAACTCGTGCGCGAAGTGCGCGACGAGGGTCGCACGCTGATCATCTCGACCCACGACCTCGAGATCGCGCAGCAGGCCTGCACGCACGTGCTGCTGCTCTCGAGCGGGCACAGCCCCGACGCGCCCGGCCACCCCGCAGCGTTCGGCCCGCTCGACGAGGCGCTCACGCTCGAGGCCGTGCAGCACGCGTTCCAGGACACGACGGTGGAGCTCGACCAGCACACCGTCACCACGACGAGGGAGACCGAGTAGTGGGCGTGCTGCTCGCCTACACCCCGCTCGAGGTGTTCGCCCTGCCCTTCATGTGGCGGGCGCTGCTGACGGTCGCGATTCTCGCGGTCGCGGCCGGCATCGTCGGTCTCTTCATCAGCTTTCGCGAGCTCGAGTTCGTGAGCGACGGGCTGGTGCACGCCGTGTTTCCGGGCCTCGTGATCGGGGCGGCGCTCGGCGGTTCGGCGGGGCTGCTGCCCGGTGCCGCGGTGGCGGCGGTGCTCGCGGCGGTGCTGTTCACGGTGATCGAGCGGCGGGGTGTCGGGGCCGACGCGGCGATCGCGGTCGTGCTCACGGGGCTCTTCAGCCTGGGCGTCGTGCTCGTCTCGCGGCAGCGGGGCTACGTGTCGCAGCTGCAGGAGCTGCTCTTCGGACGCCTGCTCACGGTCACCGAGGCGCAGCTGTGGCAGATACTCGTGGTGGCGGCGGTCGCGATCCTCATCGTCGTCGTCACCCGGCGCGCCCAGCTCTACCGTTCCTTCGACCGGGCCGGGGCCGAGGCCGCGGGGTTCCGGCCGTTCGCCGCCGATCTGTGGCTGGGCATCGCCGTCGCGCTGCTCGTGGTCGCGGGGGTGCAGGCGCTCGGCGTGCTCATGGTGCTCGCTCTGCTGACGGTGCCGATGGCCGCCGCGCGGCTCGTCACCCGCGGTTTCGCGCTGCTGATCCCGATCGCGATCCTGCTGCCCCTCGCGGCCGGTGTCGCCGGCCTGTGGCTCTCGTTCGAGTGGTCGGTGGGCCTCGACGCCCCCGTCTCGCCGGGGGCGGTCGTGGTGCTGCTGCTCGTCGCATGCTACGCGGTCGCCGTCGTCGTGCGGGTGGTGCGGGGCGCGGGCCGATCCGGTTCTGGATCAGCGCCCCGATCCACTGCCGCGCCCCCCGAGCCGGAACCGGTGGCGAGGCGCGCATGAACTACTTCGCGCTCGCCGCCCTCGAACTCGTGCTGCTCGGCCTGCTCTCGGGCATCGCCGGCACGCTCATCGTGCTGCGCCGCCGCTCGTTCTTCGCGGTCGCTCTGAGCCACGCGACGTTTCCCGGCGGTGTGGTGTTCGCCATCGCCGGCTGGAACCTGCTGCTCGGCCAGGCCCTCTTCGCGCTGCTGCTGGTGCTGGTGATGACGCTGCTCGCCCGCGTGCCCGGGCAGGGCCGCCAGGTGGCGAGCGGCGTCGTGCTGTCGTTCGGCTTCGCGCTCGGCACGCTGCTCGCGAGCCTCAATCCCGGGCTCGGCGTGCCGGTCGAGGCGCTGCTGGTGGGCTCGCCGCTCGGGGTCAGTGAGGGCGACGTGGTGGCGACCGCGGCGGTGCTGGTGCTGTCGGCGGCGATCGTCGCGGTGTTCGGGCGGCGCATCCTGTTCCACACTTTCGACCCCGTCGGCTTCGCCGCCGTCGGTTTTCGCGCCTGGCCCCTCGAACTCGTGGTGACCGGGGTGGTCGCCGCCGCCGTGGTCGTCGCGATGCCTGCTGTCGGCGCGATCCTGGGTGTCGCGGTGCTCATCGGCCCGGCGGCCGCGGCCCGCGTGCTCGCGCCGCGCATCGAGTGGATCCCGCCGATCTCGGCCGTCATCGGCGTCACGGGCGGCCTCGTCGGCCTGTGGGCTTCGCGCGAGTTCGGGATCGCCGCCGGCGGCTCGGTGGGGCTCGCCGTCAGCGGAATGTTCCTGCTCGCCCTCGCGGCCCGATCCCTCGCCGACCGAGTTGCGCGAGGCGCTTCGCAGCGGCCCGCGCCACCGATTGTGCGCGACAACCCGGAGAACTTCGCTACGGTGGAGGGCAGGTAACGCCGTATCGGAGGTGCGCTATGCAGGTGAAGCGGAACACGTGGCAGCGCGAGGCCGTGCGCAACGCACTGGCCGAGCACCGCGGTTTTGTGAGCGCTCAGAAGTTGTATCAGGCGCTGCGCGACGGTGGATCGACCATCGGCCTCGCAACCGTCTACCGGGCGCTGGGCGGTCTCGCAGAGGCGGGCGAGGCCGACTCGCTGCAGTCTCCGGACGGTGAGAACCTCTTCCGATCCTGCTCGTCGGAGGGGCACCACCACCACCTCATCTGCCGCAACTGCGGTGACACCCGCGAGCTCTCGGCCTCCGTCGTTGAGGAGTGGACCTACCGGGTCGGGGCCGAGCACGGCTTCAGCGACATCTCGCACGTGGTCGACCTGTTCGGCACCTGCGAGCGGTGCCGCGCCAGCACCCCCGTAGGCGGCTGAGGGCGGCCTCGCTCCCCGGTAGCCGCGGCCGTGCCCCCTTCAGCAGCCACTGCGTCGTTCCCCGGTCGGAAATGCACCTGAAACCCACCGTTTAGGGTGCATTTCCGACCGGGGAACGAGGCGTTCTCGGTGTGGGGACGGGATACGCGATCCCGCACCCGAAGCGCGAGCGCGGCCTCGCGATCACTGAGGCGGTTGAACGGAGGCCGCACGCGCTCGCCGCCGGATGATGCGCTTTGCTGCCCGGCGCGCTCGGCGCAGCAGCACGCGCTCGCGGCGGCGCTCGATGAGCGTGTAGAGCACGGGCACCAGCACCAGCGTCAGCAGCGTCGACGAGATGAGCCCGCCGATGACCACGATGGCGAGCGGACGCGAAATGAAGACGCCCCCGCCGGTGATCCCGAGCGACATCGGCACCAGCGCGAAGATGGTCGCCGCGGCAGTCATGAGAATGGGGCGCAGTCTGAGCCGGGTGCCGTTCTCGACGGCATCGTCGAGCGACGCGCCGCTCGCGCGCAGCCGGTTCACGAGGTCCATCAGCACGATGGCGTTGGTGACCACGATCCCGATCAGCATCAGCAGGCCGATGAGCGCGGGCAGCCCGAGCGGGGTGTTCGTGAGCAGCAGGCCGGCGATCGCTCCGGTCGCGGCGAACGGGATCGAGATGAGCAGCACCAGCGGGCCTCTGAAGCTGCGGAAGGTCGCCACCATCACGAGCAGCACGAGCATGACCGCCGCGAGCATGGCGATGCCGAGCTGGGCGAAGGCCTCGTCCTGTTCGGCGCTGACGCCGCCGAGCTCGAAGCTCACGCCCGCGGGAAGCTCGGTGGTGGCGATGGCGCGATCCACCGCCGCCTTCGCGGCATCGAGTTGCCCGCTGCGCGGCGTCACCGTGAGGGTGACCTGGCGCTCGCCGTCGGCGCGCGCGATGGCGGGGGCGGTGCGCTTCTGCTCGACCTTCGCGATCGCGGAGAGCGGGATCGCGGTGCCGGTGACCTCGGCGGCGGCCTGCTGCTCGGCTTCGGTCTGCCGCTGCTTCTCCAGCTGCTCCGCGGCCTCGGCCTGCGACTCGCGCAGCGCCGCGATCTGCTCGTCGGCACCCTCGATGCCGCTCTGCGCGCCGTCGATCGCGCCCTGGATCGCGGCGATCTGCTCCGCGCGCTCCTGATAGGCGCGGGCCGCGGCCTCCTCCTCGGGGGATCCCGGGGCCTGCGGCACGACCGGCGTCGACTGCAACTGCGCCAGCTGGCTTCGCAGCTCGCCGAGCTGGTTCACGAGGTCGGCGCGCTGCGACGCCGCGGTGTCGATCTGGTCTGTCAGTTCGGCGTCGGCCGCGATGCGCTGCTGCTCGGCCTCCGCGTCGGCTTTGCGCTGCAGCTCGTCGGCGGCGAGTTTCTGCGCCTGCGCGGTCTGCTGCGGGGTGACGGGCAGCAGAATCTCCCCGAGTTTCGAAGCCGTGCGCTCGGCCCCGGGCGTGACGAGCACGATGTCGCGCTCGCGGCCCTCGAACATGAGCCGCCCCACGGTCTCGCCCTCGAGCGCCGCCCGAATCGCACCCGCGACCGTGCCCCGGTCGAAGCCGAGCTGGGCGGCCTTCGCCTCATCGAGCTTCACGCGCACCACCGGCTGTTCCGCCGCGAGATCGCTCTGCACCGACTGCACGCTCGCGGCCTCTCCGAGTTGCTCCTCGAGTAGTCTGCCGGCCTGGCGCAGCGCGCGGGGGTCGCTGCCGCGAATCTGCAGGGCGATGCCGCCGCCGGCAGCGCCGTCGACGACGGCGTCCTGGGAGGCGAGGCGGGTCTCGCCCGCGTCTGGAACCCGCTCGAGTACGCGCTCAATGTCGCGGCTCACGGTATCGGCGTCCGAGCCGTCTTCGAGTTGCACGCTGTACGAGATCTCGGCGGGCAGACCGCCGCCCGCGCCACCCGCGCCACCCTGCCCGCCGCGTCCGCCCAGCGGAATCGTCGTCATCACGTCGCGCACACCGTCGACCTTCGCGAGCGCGCGCTCGACCGGCTCGGCGGCAGCGACGAGGTCGTCGGCCTCGCCGGTTTCGGGCGGCGTCTGCGTGAGGTTCAGGCTCTCATTGCCCGACGACCCGAGAAAATCGGTCTGCAGAAACGGCGTCATCGCGAGCGTCGCGACGAGCACGAGGCTCGCGGCGATGAGCGTGACCACGGGGTGCCTGCGGGTGGCGTTGAGCGTCGGCATGAGCGCGCGCTGCAGGCGGTCGGGTGCGGTGTGAATCTCGGCGAGGTCGTCGTGGGGGTCGGGTGCTGGTTCGGGCGTGGGGCCCCGATCCCGAACCCGCCCGCGACCGCGCATGAACCAGAACGCCAGCACCGGCACGATCGTGAGCGCCACGAACAGCGAGGCGAGCAGCGCGATGGTCACCGTCATGGCGAAGGGGCGGAAGAGCTGGCCCGTGGTGCCCGAGACGAACGCGATGGGCAGGAACACCGCGACCGTCGTGAGCGTCGACGCGGTGATCGCGCCCGCCACCTGCCGCACCGAGGCGACGACCCCCTCGACCGTGAGCGGGCCTGAGCCGCGGCGGCGACTGATGTTCTCGATGACCACGATCGAGTCGTCGACGACGCGGCCGATCGCGATGGTGAGCGCGCCGAGGGTGAGGATGTTGAGGGTGTTGCCGCTCCACCACAGGCCGATGAGGGTGATGAGCAGCGACAGCGGAATCGAGAGGGCCGCGATGACGGTCGAGCGCCACGAGCCGAGGAACGCGAGAATCACGAGCACGGCGAAGAGCAGGCCGAGCCCGCCCTCCATAGAGAGGTCGTGGATCGACTGCTCGATGTAGGGAGCCTGGTCGAACAGCGCCACGAACTCGGCCTTGAGCGAGGGCGCGACCCGGTCGAGTTCGGCGGTCACCGCGTGCGAGATGTCGATGACGTTCGCGCCCTGGGCCGGAAACACCTGCAGGGTCAGCGCGGGCTTGCCGTTGACGCGCGAGATGGAGGTGGCGGGCACGGCCTCGAGCTTCACGTCGGCGAAGTCCTTGATGCGCACGACGGTGTTGCGCCCGGTGTCCTGCTTCGCGCCGTCGTCGAGCGCGATCGGCAGCCTGGAAACCTGCTTGACCGAGGCGAGCGCCGATCCCACGGTGACGGCGAGGGGGCCGTCCTCCGACTCCGCTTCGCCCGCGGGAAGCGCGGCACCGTGCGCCTCGAGTACGGGGGCGATCCTCGATGTATCGACCTTCAGGCGCGCGACGTCTTCGGGGCGCAGCTCGATGACGATCCGCTGCTCCTCGCGACCCGAGAGATCGACCCGCTGCACCCCGTTCACGCTCTGGATCGCAGGCACGACCTCCTGCGCGAGAGCATCGCCGAATTCGGTCTCGTCTCCCGAGGTGCCCGCGCTCAGCACCATCGCGGGAATGTCGTCGGCGTTGCCCGAGTAGACCACCAGCTCCGTGCCGCCCGGAAGCGTCGGTTTCAGCGACTCGGCGGTCGCGCGCACGGTGCGGAGCGTGTCGTCGTCGTTCTCGTCGAACGGCCACTCGACCGTGATGTCGGCGTTGCCGCTCGTCGTGGTCGAGGAGACGCGCGTGACGCTCGGCACCGACTGCAGCGCCTGTTCGAGCGGCTCGGTGACGGTGCTCGCCATCTCCTCGGGGGCGAGGCCCTGCGTCTGCACCGAGACGAACGCGCCGGGAACCTGCATCGACGGCATGAGTTCCTGCTTGAGCGAGCCCATCGCGACGATGCCGAGCACCGCGACGGCGAGCGTGATGAGACCGACGATCAGACGGTTCTTGAGACTGGTGCGAGTGAGAGGGGTCACCCTGCAAGAATGACGGACGTAGCCGAGGTGCGCATCGGCCTACGGTACCATTTCGGGTCATCCCGAAGTATGAGTGGGGAAACCCTGGCCCGCTTTCCAGGCGGTTGAGTGGAGCGCGCGGTCTTCTAGGTGGTTGAGCGGAGGCCGTACCGCTCTTTAGGTGGTTGAGTGGAGCGCGAAGCGCTTTCTAGGTGGTTGAGCGGAGGCCGTAGGCCGCAGTCAAAACCAGTCCCCGTTCCCCCTTCCCCACGCCTGGTTCCCCGTTCCCCACGCCTCGTTCCCCGGTTGGAAATGCACCTTACACCCTTGGTTTAGGGTACATATCCGACCAGCGAATGGCGCTCCGGCCAATCAGCTCACCCCGCTGGTTGAGCTGGGTGCGCGCGGCTTTTAAGGTGGTTGAGCGCAGCGCAGCCCCTCCAGGTGGTTGAGCGAAGGTCGTAGGCCGAAGTCGAAACCAGTCCCGCTTCCGCTGCCCTCGCGCTGCCGCTTGCGCGCAGGGCCCGAGGCCTCGCCTCTTTGCCGTGCTTCGCCGGAGTGCGCTGGGCTGTCAGGCGCGGGGCTCGATCCAGACCCACTCAGGGTGCTTGGCGGTGCGCCCGTCACCGCTCGAGCGGCCCGTGAGCCTGCGCTTCACCCACGGCACGACGTGCTCGCGGGTGTAGGCGATTTGTTCGCGGCGCGTGGGGCGCGGGATCGGGGCCGCGTCGATGATCCAGTCGCTCGGAGCCCCGTATTCGAGCGCTCGCAGCACGTTCGTGGCGACCCTGTGGTGACCGACGGGTGCGAGGTGCAGGCGGTCGGGCGACCAGTATTCGAGGCGGGCGAGCGTCGGGTCGCTCCAGTTGTCGGCGGTGCGGATGCCGAGGTATTCGGCGTGTTGCAGCACGGCCCTCGCCAGCGCATCGCCCTTCGCCTGTACGCGCGAGCCACCGGGGAGGCCGGCCGTCGGGTTCGCCCCCGAGAGGATGAGCGGCTCGGCACCGGCCTCGCGCACGCGCAGCATTGCCGCCACGGTGTCGAGCGTGATCTGCGAGAGGTTCGCCCGCGGGCGCAGAATATCGTTGCCGCCGCCGTTGAAACTCACGAGCGTGGGGTGGAGTGCGAGCGCAGGTTCGAGCTGCTCGGCGATGATCGGGGCGAGCAGGCGGCCCCGGATCGCGAGGTTCGCGTACTGGATCGGCTCGCCCGCCGCATCCGCGATCCCCTGCGCGACCAGGTCGGCCCAGCCGCGCACCGAGCCGTCGGGGAGTTCGTCGCCGACGCCCTCGGTGAAGCTGTCGCCGATCGCCACGTAACGGATGCGCGCCTGCTCGTCGGTGCTGCGGGTCCGTTCGTCGGTGCGCGCTTGCTCGTCGGTGCGCGCTCGTTCGTCGTCGCTGCGCGCCTGTTGCCTGTCACTCACCGCTCCAGCCTACGCCCCGCTGTTGCGGTTGCAGCAGCGGGCAGTTGGCGGGCACCGGCACGGTGGTTGCTGAGGTGACGGGGCTGCTTTCTCTGGTTCGGGATCGGGTTGCCGCGGAGGGTGTCTGCTCGATTTCCATTCGTGCGCCGAAAACGGTAGTGTTTTCTCCTGGTCGTGTTCGCACGGCCGACGGCGGGTTACCCGAGCGGCCAAAGGGGGCTGACTGTAAATCAGCTG
>JBKEBN010000175.1:0-32655 GCA_047973175.1 Leucobacter sp. | reverse complement strand
GCGGGTCGCGTTCGGGTTCCGCTCGACCGACGCGTTAATCGGCCTTGCGATGCTCACCCTCGGCGGTCACCGGCCCCGGCTCCCCGGGCGATGACCCACGGATACGTCACAAGAGCCAGAAAAGGCCAGTTATCCACAGATTGCGCCTACTCGCGCTGAGACCTTTCGGATATGCCGCAGACTACGGTGCATGTCACTCCAGCAAGAGATCAGCCTTCGCGGTGGTGTCGCGCGCACTGCCGCGCTGTTCGATGTCGGGTTCAGCCAGCACGACCTCGCCAAGGCGGCGAAGCGCGGAGATATCGTTCGCCCCAGACGGGGATGGGTTGCCGCACCCGACGCCGACCCGCAACTGTTGTTCGCCGCCCGCCACGGCGTCGTGCTCTCGTGCATCACTCAGGCGAGACGCCTTGGGCTCTGGGTCTTGAACGATGATCATCCGCATGTCTCCGTCAGATTTCCCTCGCGCAAGGGCGGCATTCCAGACGGCACTGTTCACTGGCGGCAACCGCTCGTCGTCCGAGCTCCGGATCTGCTCGGGGATCACATCGAAAACGTTCTCGACTGCGTTGCGGCCTGCCAACCGCACGGTGCAGCCCTGGCGGTCTGGGACTCGGCGCTGCAGAAGCACCTCGTCGATCACGCGGGGCTGGCTGCGCTACCGCTCCGCGGCAAGTCCCTGACGCTACTCGAGGAGGCCAACCCGTTCTCGGATTCGGGTCTGGAAGCGCTCTTTCGCACGAGTCTGAAATGGCTGCGGGTCTCAATCAGATTCCAGCTGTTTGTCTTGGGGCACCGCGTCGATTTCCTCATCGGAGACCGTCTGATCGTGCAGATCGACGGTGCCACGCACACCGGAGCGCAGCGCACCGAAGACATCCGCCACGATGCGGAGCTGATCCAGCGCGGATACCACGTCATTCGGCTGAGCTACTCGCAAATCGTTCACGACTGGCCCACGGTGCACGACCTGATCATCGGTGCCATCGCTCGCGGGCTGCACCTCGCGAAGTGAGCCGCAGCCACTCGAAGTAGCTGCCTCTGCGCGCTGCCGCGTGCACTTGCGGCCTGCGCCAGCGGCGTGGATTCGGCCAACGGCGTGCCGATTCGGCTGTTTTCTCACGCCGTTGGTCGAATCCACGCCGCAAGCAAACCGCAAGCGAACCGCAAACGACCGGCCTGAAAAGGCGCGAGGCCCCGGCCGTCGAAAGACGGCCGGGGCCTCGGAAGCACTTGCGAACAGCCCACAACGGAGCCGGCGCGCAAACGGCGAACGAGCTAGAGCATCTTGGTGACCTGGTCGAAGCTGAGCTCGACCGGAGTTTCGCGCTCGAAGAGCGAGACGAGCACCGTGAGCTTGCCCGCCGCGGGATTGATTTCGCTGATCGTGCCGGGCAGACCCTCGAACGAGCCGGACTTGATGGTGATGGTCTCACCGATCTCGAAGTCGATCTCGACGTTGCCCTGCGCTGCGGCGGTTGCGGCGGCCTTGCCTCGGTTCGTGGCGGTCGGCTCGAACTCGACGGTGCTCTTGAGCATCTCGAAGGCCTCGTTCAGGCGCAGCGGCACCGGGTTGTTCGCATTTCCGACGAATCCGGTGACGCCGGGGGTGTGGCGCACAACGCCCCAGGTCATCTCGTTGAGGTTCATGCGCACCAGCACGTAACCGGGAATGCGCACGCGGGTGACCATCTTGCGCTGGCCGTTCTTGACCTCCATGACCTCTTCCATGGGGACCTGGATCTCGTGGATGTCGTCCACAGCGCCCATGGTCTCGCGACGGTTCCAGAGGTTCGACTTCACCTTGCGCTCGTAGCCGGCGTACGTGTGAATGACGTACCACTTGCCGGGACGGCGGCGAAGGTCTTTCTTGAAGGCCTTGTAGGGGTCTTCGGCCTCGGCCTCTTCCTCGGTCTCCTCGTCGACGATGGCGTTCGCAGCCGCCGCGGCTTCCTCGGCGTTGTCGATCTCAAGAGCGTCTTCCACGGCAGCATCGGCCTCGGGATCGACCGACTGCACCAGCGCGTCGAGCGCCGCGTCGAGCTCGGCCTCGGGGTTATTGCTGTTCTCGCTCGTCATGTGGTTCTTGTCTTTCTTGCTCGGGGGTTCGGGGTCTCTCGCGACCGAGGATCACACGAGAGGCGTACCGAAGACGAAGACGGTCAACCAACCGAAGAGCTGATCGAGCAGCCACACGATAGCCATCATGATCACAACGAAGACGATCACGACGATGGTGAAGTTGATGAGCTCTTTGCGAGTCGGGGTGGTGACCTTCTTGAGCTCGGCCATGACCTGCTGGATGAAAAGGATGAAGCGACCGAACCAGGTGCGCTTGGCTGCACGGTCGGCCTGAGCACGCTCAACTACGTTGCCGCCGCCCTCTTCGACCTCAGTGCTGCTCACTAGCTTGTCCTTTCAATAGTCCCGCCCGACACCTGGGTGTCGGGCGGGAGTGGCAGGGCGGACAGGACTCGAACCTGCAACCTGCGGTTTTGGAGACCGCTGCGCTACCAATTGCGCCACCGCCCTATAGAGTTCGACTTCACCGGCCCCTGCAGGCACAAGAAATTCTGGCGGAAGTCAACCACCGGGGTTTACTCTACGGGATCAGGCACCCGTTTGTCTAACCGACGGCGTCCCCTCCGCACAATTACGGTGGTGTTCCTCAGACGACCAGATTCATGAGAGGGTCAGCCGGTAGGCTGGAGGGGTGACTAACATCTCTCGCCTCTCAAAGAAGATCGCCGCTATCGCCGAGTCCGCGACGCTCAAGGTCGACGCGAAGGCCAAGGCGCTGCAGGCTGAGGGCCGCCCCGTCATCAGCTACGCCGCCGGTGAGCCCGATTTCGCCACGCCGGAGCACATCGTCGACGCCGCCCGCGCCGCCCTCGACGACCCCAAGAACTTCCGCTACACGGCGGCCACCGGCCTGCCCGAGCTGCGCGAGGCGATCGCCGCGAAGACGGCGCGCGATTCCGGCTGGGAGATCCCGGCGAGCCAGATGATCGTCACGAACGGCGGCAAGCAGGCCGTCTACCAGTCGTTCCAGGTGCTGCTCGATCCGGGCGACGAGGTCATCGTGCCCGCGCCCTACTGGACCACGTACCCCGAGGCGATCCAGCTCGCCGACGGTGTGCCCGTCGAGGTGTTCGCGGGCTCCGACCAGGGCTACAAGGTGACCGTCGAGCAGCTCGAGGCCGCTCGCACCGAGCGCACCAAGGTGCTGCTCTTCGTGTCCCCCTCGAACCCGACCGGTGCCGTCTACTCCCCCGAGGAGACGAGGGCGATCGGCGAGTGGGCCGAGGCCAACGGCATCTGGGTGGTCGCCGACGAGATCTACCAGAACCTCGTCTACGACGGCGTGCGAGCGGTGTCGATCGTCGAGGCCGTTCCCGCGCTCCAAGACCGCGCGATCCTGGTCAACGGCGTCGCCAAGACCTACGCCATGACCGGCTGGCGGCTGGGCTGGATGCTCGGCCCGGCCGACGTGATGAAGGGTGCCGCCAACCTGCAGTCGCACCTCTGCTCGAACGTCAACAACGTCGCCCAGCGCGCGGCCATCGCCGCCCTCAACGGCCCGCAGCAGCCGATCGAAGACATGCGTCTCGCGTTCGACCGCCGCCGCAAGCTCATCGTTGCAGAGCTCAACAGCGTGCCCGGCTTCGTCTGCCCCACCCCCGAGGGTGCCTTCTACACCTACGTCGACGTCACGCGCGCGCTCGGCAAGACCTACCGCGGCGTCACCCCGACCACCTCGCTCGAACTCGCAGACCTGATCCTCGACGAGGCGGAGGTCGCCGCGGTTCCCGGTGAGGCGTTCGGCCCGAGCGGCTACCTGCGCTTCAGCTACGCGCTCGGCGACGACGCCATCGTCGAGGGCGTGCGCCGCATCCGAGATCTGCTGAGCGAGTAGCCTCAGCGTTATGGCCCTGCACTCCCGCAGCCGCTCCGAGCAGGCGCGCGACTGGCTGCGTCAACGCATCGTCTCGGGCGAGTGGGAGCTGAACGCCCGCGTGCCGAGCGAGATGGCGCTCGCCGAGCAGCTCGGCGTCTCCCGCGGCACCATTCGCGAGGCGGTGCGCGCGCTCATCGAACTCGGCATGCTCGAGTCGGCGGTGGGGCGCGGCACCTTCGTGCGATCGCGCACGCCCGACGACCGGGTGCTGAAAGACCTGCTGCGGGATCGCGGCCCGGCCGAGTGCCTCGAACTGCGCGCGGCGATCGAGGCCGACGCGGCGAGAAGGCTCGCGACCCTGCACGATCCGGGTGCGATCTCGCACCTCATCGATGTCGCCCGCCCGCGCGAAGATCGGGAGCGGGTGCCCGGCGAGTTTCACGTCAGCCTGGTCGAGGCCGGCTGCGCGCAGTTGAGCGTGTCGATGCACGCGGCGCTGCTCGGCGCGATCCGCGAGTTCCTGGCGACGGGTCGCGTCGCCCACGCCCTCGACGACGAGCGGCGGCTGCGAGACCACGAGCGCATCGTCGACAGTATTCGCGCGGGCGACGCCGCGGAGGCATCGGAGCGCGCGGCGCAGCACGCCCTCGGCGACTTCACGCTCGCGGGATCACCAGCGGCGTTCCCGACACCGGGTCTTCGATGATGACGCAGGGCAGGTCGTAGGCCCGCTCGATCAGCTCGGGCGTAACGATCTTCGAGGGATCGCCTCGGTCGATGATCTCGCCGTCGCGCATGACGATGAGGTGCGTCGCGTACCGGAACGCGAGGTTGAGCTCGTGCAGCACCGCCACCACCGTGCGGCCCTCGCGCTGCAGTCGCCGCGCGAGGTCGAGCACTTCGATCTGGTGGGAGATGTCGAGAAAGCTGGTGGGCTCGTCGAGCAGCAGGATCGATGACTCCTGCGCGAGTGCCATCGCGATCCAGACCCGCTGCCGCTGACCGCCCGAGAGCTCTTCGATGCGCCGCTCGGCGAGGTTCGAGACGTTCGCCGCTTCGAGCGCCTCGGCGACCGCGCGCTCGTCGGCCGGCGACCACTGGCGCAGCAGGCTCTGGTGCGGGTAGCGACCGCGCGCGACGAGGTCGCTGACGGTGATCCCCTCGGGCGCGACGGGGGTCTGCGGCAGCAGCCCCAGCTGGCGCGCGAGCGCCTTGGGGTGGAAGTCGCCGAGCGCTCGCCCGTCGAGCGTCGCCCGCCCGCTCGTGGGCTTGAGCATGCGCGCGAGGGCTCCGAGCAGTGTGGATTTGCCGCAGGCGTTGGGGCCGACGATCACCGTCAGCTCGCCCTCGAGCACCTCGACGTCGACGCCGTGCAAGATCTCGTTGCCCGGCCCGTAGCCGACGCGCAGCTGCTCGCCGCGCAGTCGCGCCGACGAGGGGGGCGGGGCGAGCGGTGCTGACGGTGCCGACGCATTCGCGTTCACAGTCGTTTCCTTTCCACGATGAGCAGCCAGACCAGGTAGAGCCCGCCGATCGCGCCGGTGATGACGCCCACGGCGAGTTCGTTGGGGGCGAAGATGCGGCGGGCTATGAGGTCGCTCACGAGCACGAGCACGCCGCCCATGAGCGCGGCCCCGACGAGGGGTACCCCCGAGGTGCGGGTGAGCTTGCGCACGAGCTGCGGGGCGGCGAGCGCGACGAACGGGATCGGCCCGGTCGATGCCGTGGCGACCGCCATGAGGGCGATCGAGACGATCACCAGCGCGAGGCGGCTGCGCTGGGGTCGCACGCCGACGCCGACCGCGACGGCGTCGCCGAGCGGCAGCTGCGCGAGTGGACCCGAGAGTCGCACGAGCAGCGGGATCAGCAGCACCATCGCCACGGCGACCATGATCGCTTCGGGCCAGAGGGTCGAGTTGAGGGATCCGGCGAGCCACTGCGACGCGGTCTGGGCGACCTCGAGCGGGGCCTTCACTATGAGCAGGGCGTTGACGGCACCGAGCATTGATCCGACGCCGACGCCGACGAGCACGAGTCTGATGCCGGTCGCGCCGCTGCGCCACGAGAGACCGATGACGACGGCCGCGGTAGCGAGGCTGCCGACGATGGCTCCGACTGCGGTGGCGACCGTGCCGCCGTTGAACAGGATGATCTGCGTCAGCGCCCCCGTCGCGGCACCCATCATGAAGCCGACGATGTCGGGGCTGCCGAGCGGGTTGCCCGATACCGTCTGCATGATCGAGCCGGAGATGCCGAGCGCGGCTCCGACGAGCAGCGCGGTGACGGCGCGCGGCAGGCGCACCTCGAGCACGAAGTACTGGGCGAGCGGGTCGGCGGCCCGGCCCGCGAACGATGCGAGCACGTCGCCGACGCCGACGCCGTAGTCGCCGATGAGGATGCCCGCGATGCCCGCGATGACGGCGACGACCGCGAGCACCAGTCCGACGACCAACGCGCGCCGATCGAAGCGGATGCTGAAGCCGCCGACCCGCAGCAGCGCGTGACGGTCGCGGCCGGAGCTGCGGCCCGGACCGCCGGCACCGCCCGGACCGGGGTCGGGCCTGCCCGGGACGGGGCGCGCGCTCGCGCCCGGACGCTGCGCCGTCACAGCGCGGCCAATCGACGCCGCCGCACGATCGCGACGAACACCGGCGCGCCGAGCAGTGTGGCGATGATGCCGGCGGGTGCCTCTTCCGGCCGCACGATGATGCGCCCCAGCACGTCGGCGAGCAGCAGCCACACCGGCCCGAGCAGCGCGCTGAGCACCGTCACCCAGCGCTGGTCGCTGCCGACCACCATGCGCGCCGCAAAGGGAACCGCGAGGCCGACGAAGCCGATGGGCCCCACCGCCGCGGTTGCCGCACCGCAGAGCAGCGTGATGGCGACCATCGTGCCGACCCGCGCCTGGCCGACGCGCACGCCGAGGGCGCGGCCGGTGTCGACGCCGAGGGCGAGTGCGTTGAGCGCGGGGCTGAGCAGTTGCGCGAGCACGAGACCGATCACGACGAAGGGCAGGATCGTGAGCAGCACCGGGTAGAGCCGCCCCTCGACCGAGCCGGAGGCCCAGAAGCGGAACTCGTTGAAGGTCGTCTGGTCGCCCAGAATGATGGTCGTCGTGATGGCCTCGAGCGCGGCGCTGATCGCGACGCCGGCGAGGGCGAGGCGCACCGGGGTGGCCGAGCTGCGCCCGGCTGAGCCGAGCAGGTACACCGCGACCGAGGCGATCGCCGCACCGGCGAAGGCGAACCAGAGGTAGAAGCCGATGCCGCTCACGCCCGTGAGCGACACGACCAGCACCACCGACACCGACGCACCGGCGTTGACGCCGAGGATGCCAGGGTCGGCGAGCGGGTTGCGGGTGAGCGACTGCATGAGGCCGCCCGCGACGCCGAGTGCCGCGCCCACGACGATGCAGAGCAGTGTGCGCGGCACTCGAAGGTCGTGCAGCACCGTGCTCTCGGTGGAGCCGTCGGGCTGCAGCAGCAGTCGCCAGGTCTCATCGAGCGGAATCCACTTCGACCCGAGCGAGAGCGAGACGAACGTCGCGAACACCAGCAGCGCGAGTGCGCCGACGAGTGCGGAAGACTTCACTCCGGGGTTGCGGGGGTATCGGTGGAGGGCGCGGCCGGTGCGGCGGCCGGCACGCCTGCCGCGCGGCGCTTGCGCGCGATCAGCGCCCAGGCGATCGCTCCCGCACCGATCAGCACCGAGATGCCGAGCACCGTGATCCCGAGCACCGGCAGCTCGGAGCCGGGCTGCGTGTTGGCCGCGGTCGCGTCGGGTGCGGCCGCAGCCGCGAGCTTCGCCTCCTCGCCCTTGGAGATATCGACCATCTGGTCTTCGAGCGCCTTCGAGTCGGCCTTGTCCGCGTCGCCCGCGGCATCGGCGTCGTCGCCTGCGACGTCGATGTCGATGCTGCCGCCCTCGATGTCTTCTTCGCCGCCCTCGCCCGCTTCGGCCGCAGAGCCGGCCGCCGCACCGCCACCGGCACCGCTCGAACCGCCCGAGCCCCCGACCACGGTGAAGTCGTTGCCGCCGCGGCGGGTGTAACCCAGGTAGCCGATGTTCTCGCCGGTCTTGGCGTCGAACTGGTCGCCGGTCGCGAGCATGCGCAGCCAGTGCGCCCCGGGCGCGAGGTCGGGCACGATGATCGATCCCGAGCCGTAGCCGTTGCCGTTGCCGTCGAGCTTCTGCATGGCGTAGACGCAGGCACCGTGCGACGACTCGGAGCACATCTGCCCGTCGTCGATCTTGATGTAGACGGTCTCGTTCGCCGGGTAGCCCGAGACCTCGAAATTGAGCTTGTCACCCGGTTTCACCTCGGTCGGCCACACCCGCGAGCTCGTGCCGGGAGAGTCGGGCCCCGCCCCGTCCGGCGGCAGCGCGAAGGCTCCCGACGGCGCGAGGGTGAGCAGTGCCAGAGCTGCAAGGGCGACCGCCGCCACGGCCGCGACGATGAGCGCGCCGATACCGGAGCGGGTGCCGATACCGGCGCTTGGGGTTCGAGGTGCGGAGGTCTGCACGGTATTCCTTCGATGGTCTCGTGAGTGTCTGGGGTGGTGTCGTGGTTCGGCGTTCGGCCGGCTCTCGCCCGCCCGGGGCTACTGAGCGCTGTCGTTCGGCGGTGATCCAGAGGGGGGATCGGCTCCCGCCGCGGCACCCGCGCCGGCACCGGCACCCGCACCGGCTGCACCGCCCGACGCCGCCCCCCGCAGGCTGATGACTCCGGCGGCGGCTCCCGCGAGCAGCAGCACGGAGATGCCCATGAGGATCAGCGACATCGACTGGCTGTTTCCGCCGCCGAGGGCCGCTCCCAGACCCGCGCCGAGGCCTGCCGCAGCCGGTTCCTCGGCGAGTTCGGGATCTTTCGCCGCGTCGTTCTCACCGCTGCCCTTGGCGGCAGCACCCGCGACGGTCACCCAGCCGACGAGCCCGT
This sequence comes from Leucobacter sp., assembly GCA_047973175.1. Classification (GTDB taxonomy): domain Bacteria; phylum Actinomycetota; class Actinomycetes; order Actinomycetales; family Microbacteriaceae; genus Leucobacter. The sequence continues at coordinate 23,821 of JBKEBN010000175.1, read as the reverse complement.
CGTCTTTCGAGACGAGCGCGATCTTGTTCTTGCCGGGCGGCAGCGAGCCGACCTTCATGGTGAAGCTGAGGTCGGATCCGAACTGCACCCAGCCGACGGCGACGCGCTTGCCCGCCCGCTTCTCGGAGCCGCTCGCCCCCGGTTCGGTGTAGAGATATAGGAATACCCAGTCGCCCTTCGCGACTCCGGGAGCCGTGACGGTGAGCTTCTTGCCCTTGCGGGTGACCTGCAGGTCGCCGATGTTGCCGGCGTTCAGCTCGGAGTACCGCTTCACGGGCGGTGCGGGCTGTTCCTCGGGCGGTGAGCTCGAGATCGCGGCGCGGGGCTGGCCACCGCTCACGGCGGTGCGCGGTGCCGAGGGCGAGGTGGCTGCTCGCGAGGGCGGCTCGGCGACGGTCACGTAGTTCCAGCCGAGCAGTTTGCCCTCGCTGTCTTGCACCGAGGCCTTGTTGCGACCGCTGGGAAGCGTGGCACCCTTGAGCGGCACGGTGACGGTGCCGTTCTTCTTCACCCTGAACCACTGGGTGCCCCACGGCGACCGCGCGGTGTCGCCGTCGTAGACGTTGACGTACACCCACTCGCCGGGCTCGGCCTTAGGCACCTTGACCACCCAGGCGGTGCTGCCCTGCGTGATCTTCACTCCGCCCTTGCGCCCACTGCGCAGGTCGTTGCGCGCGTGCAGCACATCGGCGGCGGCCTTGGGCTTGCCGGGTTTCACGTTCGTCAGTTTGTCGTTCTCACCCACGACAGTGAAGGGCTTGGTCTTGATGGTGCGCGACGGGTCGAGCCGCTTGCTCTTGTAGTAGGGGTCGGCCGCGACGGTGCGGGTGAGCAGCTGCAGCGTGTACTGGCCCTCGCTGAACTTAGGGGTGGTGTTCTTCCGGTTCGGGATCGGCACCCGCACGTCGAACGAGCCGCTCTTGTCGGCCTCGATGACGTACCAGATGCTCTGGTTGGTCTTGCAGATTCCCGCTTTGCAGAGCCCCTGCTCTTTCTTCTTGGCCGAGCTGAAGAGTTTGGCCGTGGTCTTGCCCGCGTGCGAGTATGCGCCGGCGTCGATCTTGACCGCGATCAGCGAGCCTCCTCCGGCGAGGTTGCACCAGTTCTTGCCCGTGAGGCGGATCGTGCCGCCGATGTTCGCGGCCGCGGTCTTCATGCCGGGAGCGAGCTTGTAGCTGGCCTTGCCCGGCGAAGCCTTGCAGCTCGATCCGCCCGGCTTCGGCGGCACGTAGGGCTGGCCGGCGATGACGAGCGGTGCCGAGGTCCAGCTGCGCCCACGATCACCAGTGTCCGCACCCGCGGGGGTCTTCGCCGAGGTGCGCAGCTGCACCGCGACGTAACTGCCTGTCTTCGCGCCCTTCGGCATCTCGATCTCGGTGTCGAGGTATCCGTCGACGCCCGTGTGAATCACCTGCCACAGCGTTGAGTCGCCTTCGACCACGGCGTCGCCCGTGCGCTTGTAGGGCTTGCCCTTCTCGTTCACGAGCCGCACCTCGATGCGTGAACCGCTCATGCCCTCGGCACCGAGCCAGCCGGTGCCCGTGAATCGCGCGGAGGAGCCGGCAGGAACATTCTTCTGCAGCCACGCCTTCGCGCGGTCTCCCTGCTTCTGCTGCGCAGCCGACGGGGCGTACGTGAAGTGCGCGTAGCTCGGCTGCTTGGGAACGACCACGTCGTTCTCACTCGCGACGACGTTGATCACCGCGCTCGAGCTGCGGCGCGTATCGCCCGGCAGCAGCTGATCGGAGAGCATCGTCACGACATGCTGGGTGCCCGGCTTCCAGACCTGGCTCACCTTATCGGTGCGCGTCTGATCCAACCACTCGGAGTTCTTGTCCGTGGGGAAGGGGATGCGCACTTCCCAGGTGCCGTCGCTCTTCGCGCGCACGGCAGCGTGGATATCGCCCTTGCCGATGTCTTCCCCGTTCACGGGATTGATGACGGAGCGGTTGGTGAGCAGGGTGTTGCGGTGCCCCGATGATTCCGGTCCGACCTTGAAGGCGATCACCGAGGGCTTCTTACCGTCGAGCGCGAAGTAGCCGCCCACCCCGCGAATCACGATGTCTTGCCCGACAACGGTCTTTTCGGGCTCGCAGTACCAATACTTGGTGTTCGCGCCAGACCGGTTGGCACTCATCGCTTCTCTGAGCCGCTCGCCTGCCCTGCAGCTCGGCGTCGCGGCGGCATCGGCCTGCGATGCGGCCGCTCGGTCTGCGGCAGGGGCGTCGGCCTTGGTCTCGGTTTCGGCTTCGGAGCGTTGCTCGGTCGCCTGCTCGGGTTCGCCCGCAGCCCGATCGTCGGGTGCCTGTGCGGGCGTGCCAGCAGCCGGTTCCTCTGCTCGGGCGTCACTCGGGTCGGGATCGGGCCGGGCGTCCGAATCGTCGGGTTGAACGGCCGGGTTCTCCGCGGCAGTGCTTTCTTCGCTTTCTCCGTCTTCTTCGCTCGGCCCCGCAGCCCCGGTGTCGCTCCCGTCGCTCGATGCTTCGGAGGTCGACGGCTCGGCGGTGCGGGCCACCGAGGACTGCGGCACCGCGTCATCGGCGACTGCCGCGCTCGAAAACGCCGGAGTCCCGACCGCGGCGAGTGCCGCGGTCAGGATTCCAGCGATGAGCGCGCGTACGCGAAGTGAGGGGCTCGGGCGTGTCTCGTAGATCGGTGCATGCTGCGGTGCGTCCGAAACCCGTGCTCGCTGCGTTGTCGTCGTCGACTTTGCCACCAGCAAAGCCTTCCTCCTCCGCCTTGCGATCCCGCGCTTCGGCCACATCCTCGCGATGCACCGATCTACGAGACACGCCCGAGGGATCACCGCACCACCTTGAGCGTCTTCGCGCTCGAGTCGCGCTTGCTCTGCACGGTGCCGTTCTCCATGCGCACCTTGATCTTGTGTGTGCCAGCCTTGAGCTTCGGCAGCTTCACCGAGACCTTGCCCTTGGCCGAGGCCTTCAGCGTCTTGCTGGCGATCTTCTTCGAGCCGTCGTAGACGGTGACCTTGCCGTAGGCGTAGCCCTTGAGCGAGCCAGGCAGCTTGACGGTGACGTTCGCGGTCGCTCGCTGCGAGGTCTTCACCTTCGACTTCGACAGCTTCAGCGAGACGCTCGGCTTGGCCTTGGTCACCGTGATCGAGGTCGTGGCCGAAGACTTCTTGAAGCCCTTCGCGCCCGCGTAGCTGACCGAAACGCTGCGCTTACCCGGAGCTACCGCCCTGTTCAGCTTGATCTTCGCAGCTCCGCTCTTGAGCGTGCCGCTGTAGCTCTTGCCGTTGATCTTGAGTGCCACGGTGCCGGTCGGGGTCTTCTTCGCCGAGCTGACCTTGACCGTGGCGGTGACCGCCTGGTTGTATGCGGGCTTCGACGGGCTAAAGGTCACCGAGGTCTTCGTCGCCTGCTCGATCGTGATCGGCGACGACAGCACGCTGCGGCTGATATCGCCCTCGCTCAGCAGACCGGTCAGGAAGCGGAGCGTGAAGGTGCCGTCTGCGGGGTCGAAGGCCTTGCGACTGCCGTGCTCGCCCTCGGTCGTGCCGTTGGGCATCGGCATGTCGATCTCGAAGTTGCCCTGGGCGTCGGCGTCGACCACCCACCACACCGTGCGGTTCGAATTGACGTTGGTGTTCAGACGGATCACGTTGCCGTCATCGATCTTGATGGCGACCTTCGAGCCCTGCGTCTTCAGTGAGCCGTGGGTGAAGCCGGTGCCGCGGATGTGCACGGTGCCGCCGATCTCCGCGGTCGCGGAGACCGTCACACCGTACTCCCCCGCCTGCAGAATGCTGAGGTTCACGGTGCGCTCGGTGGAGCCGTCGGAGAAGGTGACGGGCAGGGTGCCCACCGGCACCTCCGGGGGAAGCTGCACCCGCGTGAAGTCGGCGGTGTTCGTGTCGCCGTTCGCGTCGAGCTGCCACTGCCTGTTGCCGTTCTGCCCCTGGCCCGTGAGAGCGACCGAATTGCCGCGGATCACCGTGGTAGCGGTGATCAGGCCGTTCGGTTTGAAACCCTTCGCGCGGAAGGTCCAGAAGCCCTGCTGCTCCACCTCGAGGTCTTCCACGCCGTTCGCGTGATCGCCGGTGTTGTACACTTTGGTCGTCGCCGCGGTGACCGTGACCGTGCCGCTCTCGGCGAGCGTCTGCGCACCGGCTACCACTCGCACCTTGTAGCTGCCGGCGGCTGCGCCCCGCGGCACGAGAATGCGGCGGTAGGTGTGGCCGTCTGGGTTGGCGGTGTTGCCGTCGGCACCGATGGTGCGATCGATCGACCCCACGGCCGTTCCTCCGGCGTTGACGAGCTGCACCTGCACCGCCGTGCCCTCGGCGAGTCCGCTCACATCGAACCAGAGGAAGTCGCCCTGTTCCACCGAGGTCGCGCGCAGCGCGACCGATCCCGCACTCGTCGTCGCGCCCGCGACGGGAGCCTCATCGACCGCGTATGCGGCCGCGGGCACCGTCAGCGCACCGAAGGAGAGGGCGGAGGCGAGCACCACGGCGTGCAGCTTGCGCAGCCCGCGATTCGAGTGGGAGCTGGTCATGACAGCCTTCCTTTCGAGACGAAACGCCCGGATCTTCGCATCTCATTCGATGCCTCCGGGCGCAACGTTACAGCCTAAGTTTAACAACAGTAAGGCTATGCTTACATACTTCCGATGTCAAGACGCGAGCAGTTCCTGTTCGATGTTCTCGACGATGCCCGTCATCAGAATCAGGCCGCCCGTCGAAGTCCACAGGGAGCCGTCGACGAGAATCACGCGATCGTTCTTGTACGCCTTGAGCTGACGGAATCCGGGCACTCCCTCGGCCTCCGCCAGCGCCTTCTCGGCCCCCGAGATATCGGCCGATCCGCCGGCATCGGGGTTGCCCACGCTCGACCCGCCGAGCGTGCCGAAGAACATCACGTCGGCGTCCGCGTCTTCGAGGTTCTCGAGCGAGATCGGCTCCGAGTGACCGCGGCCCTCGCGATCCTGAGCCGGCGGGCGCTTCAGCCCCAGCTCCTCGAGCGCCATGCCCGGAGGCAGGTCCTTGAGAATCAGTGAGGCGTTCGATCCCTGCCAGCGCACGATCGAGAAGGTCTGGTCTCCGTAGCCCGCCTCGTCGAGCTGCTTCCCGACCTCCTGGGCGTAGCCCTCGAACTCCTCGATCACCTGCTCGCCCTCGTCGGCCTTGCCGAGCGCGTCGGCGACGTTGCGGAAGGTGGTCTTCCACTCAGCGCCACCGTAGCCGACGAAGACGACGGGAGCGATCTTCTCGAGAATGGCGACCGACTCCGGGTTGTTGCCGCCCGAGGCATAGGTGAGGATCAGGTCGGGCTTGAGCTTGGCGATCGCCTCGAAGTTGAACTGCGCGACGGTGCCGACGGTGGGAACGCCCTCGGCCTCCTCGCGCAGATAGTTGGGCATGCCGCTCTGGCCGCGACCGTTGACCGAGCCGACCGGCTTCACACCCAGCCGCAGCGTGCCGTCGAGGGTCGGCTCGGAGAGCGTGACCACGCGCTCGGGCTCGATCGGCACGGCCACGGGCTTGTAGTCCACGTCTTCGATGACCCGCACGGGCGTGCCGTCGGCGAGGCCCGGGATCCCCTGGGCCTCGCCCTCCTCGCCCACGGCGATGCCGTAGGCCTCGCCCTCCTGGGGTTCTCCGCCGCCCGAGGTACCGCCCGATGAGCACCCGGCGATCCCGAGCGTCGCAGCGAGAGCAAGAGTGAGAACAGTCAGCGAGCGAGTGCGAAGCGACATCGGCGCGGAACCTCCGGGGATGTGAAGACGGTTGAAAACAGGGCAAGCCGTGGGTGAGAATCACTGAGATTCTCACCCACGGCAGCTTAGAAATGCTGAGCACCGTGGTGACGGGGCGCGACGTCGCGCGCCGGCCCCGTCACCACGCGCCTACTTAACGACCTTAAGGGTCTTGTAGGTGCTGTACTTCGCCTTCAGCTTGCTGTTGCCAGCGACCTTGACACGGATCTTGTGCGTGCCCTGCTTCAGCTTCGGCAGCTTGACGTTCGCCTTGCCCGCCTTGTTCAGAGTCGCGGTCTTGATCTTCTTCGAACCGTCGAAGACCTCCACCTTGACCTGAGAGGCCTTGGCCTTCAGCGAACCGGGCACCGTCACCGCCACCTTGACCGTGGCGTTCTGCGAGGTCTTCACCTTGCTCTTCGCCAGCTTCGCCGACACCTTCGGCGTCGCCTTGGTCACGGTCACGGTGGTGCTCGCCGACGACTTCTCGAAGCCGTCAGCACCCGCGTACGACACGGTGACCTTGCGCTTGCCCGGGTTGACGGCCTTGGTCAGCTTGACCTTCGCCACACCCTTGCTGTTGAGCTTGGCCTTGTAGGTCTTGCCGTTGATCCTCAGCGAGACCTGGCCCTTGGGCGTGCCCTCGGAAGAGGTGACCTTGACCGTGGCGGTCGCCGCCTTGTTGTAGGCGAACGACTTCGTGCCGAAGGAAACCGCGGACTTGGTCGCCGCGGGCTCCGGATCGGGCTCTTCCGCCTTCTGCAGCGAGATGGTGTCGACCTTGCCGGCAGAACCCTGCATCGAGACCCAGACCTCGCCGGTGGCCTCGTTCAGCGCGAAGTTGACCGCGCGACCGCTGGTCGCGATGTCCTTGACCGTCGAACCGTCGGCCGCGGTCAGCTCGAGCTGAGCGTAGTCGTCGTTGATGTCGTAGACGGTTACGCCGGAGTCGAGGTTGGCCGAGTAGAGCAGGCCGCGCTCGGCATCGACCTCGACGGCGTTGGTGCCGCGTGCACCGCTGCCCTCGACAGCCACGTCGATGACCTTCTCCGCCTTACCGAAGTCGGCGGAGGTGGGATCGCCGTTCACCACGGTGATCTTGGAGTCGTCGAACGCCGAGACGAACACCTTCTTGAGGTCTTCGTTCACGGTCGGGCGGGCGTTCGCGCCCACCGCGGCATCGAGCTCGGTGATGGCATCGTTGTTCGAGGTGAAGTCGGCCGCACCCGTCGACTTGATCTTCGATCCGTCGATGACGTACAGCTTCTCGCCGACCATGCTGCCGACGTAGATCTTGTCGTTCGCCTCATCGACGTCGACCCCGACAGCACCCTTTGCGTCGGGAACCGTCACCTGGGCAACAACCGAATCAGCGCCGCGCTTGGGGAGGTCGATGACCGTGATGAATCCGTCAGGACCCGAACCGCGCGAGTTGCCGAGGTTGGTCACGAACGCGAGGTTCTTCGCGTCGTTCACCGCTACACGGCGCACACCCGAGAAGATCGGCGCGCCATCTTCGTTGGCGAAGATACGGTCAGCGTCGGTGGGAGCACCCTGCGACTCCTTGTAGACGACGACACCGCCACCGTAGCCGGCCGCCGCGTCGCGCTGGCGAGCGGTCGTGGTGATGATGGTTGCTTCGCCGTTCACATCGGGATCAACCGCAACGCCGTAGGGCGAGAAGGTGCTGCGCATCGAGGTCTTCGAGTTCGCGGTGTCGCTTGCGCTCCACTCGAACGCGTCGCCTTCCTTGCCAGTGCCGTCGTTGCGGCTCAGATCGAGGAAGGAGTGGGTACCGGTCTGCGCCTTAGACGTAGCGTCGAAGGTGACGACCTTGCCGGAGGGCTCAGTCGTGACTCGGCCCTGGGGCATCACAATGCCGTCGTTGCGACGCAGCTGGGTGTAGTCGTGGTCGGCGATCTTCTCGCCGTTCGCACCGTTCAGCACTGCGACCTTGCCGGTACCGATGGCGGCAGCGGTCGTCCACTGGGCATCGGGCACGTAGACGTTGCCACCATCGAAGGCGAGCTGGTAGCCGTTCTTCACACCGGTGTCGTACGCGTTCGACTTCACGGTCCAGTCACCCTGCGCACCTGCCGATGCGACGGTGACCTTGCTCACGCCACCGCGTGCGATCGACTCGCGGTCGGTGCCGAGCCCGAGCGATCCGCTGAGGAACGAGATCTCGTGTTCATTGCCCTCGGTCCAGGCCGGCGCGGGAGGATTGCCGGTGAGCGTCGAGTTCTCGTCGGTGGGGAACTCGAGCTCGGCCGTGAACGTGCCGTCGTCGTTTGCGTCGACGACAGCCCAGACGTCTTCCAGCACTTCTTCCGGCTCAGCGATGAACTGCTTGCGCTCGGTCTTGCCGCGGTCGAGCTTCACACCGATGCGCGAGCCCTTCCCGGCCTTCGAGGTCCAACCCTTGCCGGTGACGGTCAGCTTCTCGCCGGCTTTCCAGTCTCCGGCATAGGTCACCGTTGCGTTCGGATCCTGCAGCGAGGTGAAGGTCTTGGTCGCCGTCTGCTGCTGCAGATCGAGCACGTCGACCTTGCCCGACGAGCCCTGCATGGAGACCCACACCTGGCCGTTCTCAGGGTTGAGGCCGAAGTTCACCGCACGACCGCTGGTCGGGATGTCGCTGAAGGTCGACCCGTCCTCGGCCGTGAACTCGAGCTGCTTGTAGTCGTCGTTGATGTCGTAGACCGTCACACCCGAGTCGAGGTTGGCCGAGTAGAGCAGACCGCGCTCGGCATCGACCTCGACGGCGTTGGTGCCGCGTGCACCGCTGCCGCTGACCGTGACATCGATGACCTTCTCGACCTGACCGTAGGTCGCCGAGGCCGGATCGCCGTCTACGACGGTGATCTTGGAATCGTCGAACGCCGAGACGAACACCTTCTTGAGCTGCTCGTTGTAGGTCGGGCGAGCGTTCGCACCCACCGAGGCGGCGAGTTCGGTGATCGCGCCGTTGTTCGCCGCGAAGTCCTTCGCACCGCTCGCGGTGATCTTGCTGCTGTCGATGACGTACAGCTTCTCGCCGGTCATCGTGCCGACGTAGATATTGCCGGTGTTCTGATCGACATCGACGCCGACGGCACCCCAGGCTCCGGGAACCGTGACCTGGGCGATGACAGCCTCAGCACCGCGCTTGGTGAGGTCGATGACCGAGATGAAGCCGTCGGGGCCGGAGCCGCGAGAATTGCCGAGGTTCGTGATGAACGCACGGTTGCTCGCATCGTGCACTGCCGCGCGCCGCACACCGGAGAAGATCGGCGTGCCGTCTTGGTTCGCGAAGATGCGGTCGGCGTCGGTCGGCGCACCCTGCGACTCCTTGTACACGACGACACCGCCGCCGTAACCCGCAGCGGCATCGCGCTGACGAGCCGTCGTGGTGACGATGACGCGCTCACCATTGACATCGGGATCGACCGCGATGCCGTAGGGAGAGAACGTCGTGCGCATCGAGGTGCCACTCTCAAGCGGCGTGTTCTCGGGGGTGCCGACGAGCTTGCTCTCGGCGCGCCACTGCGCGTCGGTCACATAGATCGAGTTACCGGCTCCGGCAAGCTGGTAACCGTTCTTCACGCCGGAATCGTGGCTGGCGGTGGTGACGGTCCAGTCACCGGGCTCCGCCGCCTGCGCCGCAACCGGCTGAGCGATCAGGGCCAGGCAGCTGATCGCACCGATCGCCGCAGCCCCTCTCCTCCGCCAGAACGCACTGCTCTGCTTCATTTCTCTCCTCAATACACGGTTCCAGGGTGGAATCCTGCGCGCCTCGGCTCGATATTCCCGCACGAAGACAAGCGACGGAGCCACCCTGCTGACTCGCCCACCCAAGTTGTCCGACAGCACTAAGGACTGCCTTCATCGGATGAACAAAAATTAAATATACATAGCCTACTGTCAGCTGTCCAGCTAAAGTCGCGTGTTAGTTAGGCTAACCTTGGTTCGACCGACTCGGCACTGCCCTGAAACCAGCCGTCGTGCGCCCGCTCACACCGCAGAGAGGTCTCATGAGCCCGTCGAACACCCCCGCCACCCCCGGTGCCGCGGAGCCCCCGAGCAACGCGACAAGCCGACGTCCGCCCAAGATCCCGCGCCCCCGACCGGTTCCGGTCGCGCAGAGCGCCGCCGTTGCCGAACTGCTCCGGGCGCTGCGTGAGACGAGCGGCCGGCAGGGCTCGGTCGATCCCGAGCCGCCCGGACTCGGCTCGTACGGTTTCATGGAGCACGCCGAGAGCGGGCCGCCGCCCTGGTCGAGCGAGCGCCCCGACCACGTGCGGCTGCGAGCGCTGCTCGACACGGCGCGCGCCGACCCGCGCAACCCGCTCAGCTGCCCCAACAGCGCGGGCCGCAGGCTCTCGGTGGCCGAGCTGCCCGACGCTCCCCCGCAGCCGTGGATCGCCGACCGCCTCGACAGCAGTCTCCACGACGGCACCGGCGACGGCAGCGGCATCGCCAGCGCCGATGCCGAGTCGCCGCTGCGGCAGGTCGTGGGGCCTGGGGGGCAGCGGTGCTGGCTGTTCGACGGGGGTGACGGTGGCCGCGGCGGCGGATCGCACGCCTCCCGCACCCCGGCCTCCGAGCAGCCGCCGCAGCCGCCGATGCTGTGGTTCGTGTTCGACGGCCGCACCTGGGTCGAGACGTTTCGGCTCGGCGCGGTGTTCGAGGCGATGACCGAGCGGGGCGCGCTCCCGCGCGTCTGCGTCGTCTTCGTCGACCCGGGAGACAAGGCGGTGCGCTGGGAGGAGTACAGCGAACCGAGCACCTTCGCAGACCAGCTCACATCGCGCTACCTGCCGTGGGCCGAAGAGCAGTTCGGCGTCAGCTTCGAGCCCGGCCGCTGCGGGGTTGCCGGCCAGAGCATCAGCGCGTACGCTGCACTGCACTGCGGAGTGCGGCACCCGGAGGTCTTCGGCCGCGTGGTCTCGCAGTCGGCCTCGCTCTGGCTGCCCGCGCCGCAGCCGGTCGCCGCTGCTCGCCAGCGGTTCGAGCAGGTGTTCCGCGTCGAGGTCGGTTCCGAGGAGTGGGTGCTGCGCGAACCGAACCGCGCCTTTGCCGACGAGTTGCGCGCCAGCGGCGTTCGTACCGAGTTCGTCGAGTTCGCGGGCGGGCACGACTACGCCTGCTGGCGCGGGTCACTGCCCGAGGCGATCGCCGCGCTCAGTCGCTGACCACGTGCGGACGCAGCACTCGTTCGCAGCACTCGTTCGCAGCACGCACGCACGAGCTCGACGGTGAGCGCTGACCCCGCGCGCGAAGGCAACACTCGTGTCGCCGCGACGAAAACCTGCAATACCATCCTCATCCTCACCCGCCACCTCATCCCTTGAGTCAGAGGCCGTCTCTACCTCCTCCGACCCCCGGCGATAAACTGAAAAAGCATGTGTGGCCGACCCTGCGCCACCCGAGAGGAGTCGCTATGTCGGTCGAGTCGACGACGCTCGCTTCGATGCCGATTCTAGGAGTGGGCCTCGCTGTCGCGTCGGCAGCGGCAATGTCTGTCGGCAATATCTGGCAGAGCAAGGGCGTCGACCTCGCTACCAAGAACAAGGGCGACAAACCGCTCTTCGTATCGATGCTGAAGACCGGCATCTGGCTGGCGGGCACGGGCATGTTCGCGCTCGCGGTGCTGCTGCAGATGGGAAGCCTGGCGTTCGCCCCGCTGATGGTGGTGCAGCCCATCGGCGTGCTCGCGCTCGTCTTCGCGGTGTTTCTCACGGCCCGCGCCACCGGCAAGAAGCCCAACCCGGGGGTTCTCAAGGCGGTGGCGATCTGCCTCTCCGGCGTTTTCGTCTACGTGATCATCGCGGCCATGGTCAGCAAGCAGAAGGCCATCTCAGACGGTCAGCTCGTCGCGGTGCTCGTCGCGCTCCTCATCGCGCTGATCGCGGCCGGCATCGTTCGACTCGTCAACCACGGCAGCTCGCGCAAGGCACCGATCCTCTACGTGCTGCTCGGTGCCGTGTTCTCGTCGTTCGTCGCGACCCTCGGCAAAACGGTCATCCTGCGCATCCAAAGCCTGTTCGCCGGCCATCACTTCTCACTCGATCACGGCGGGCTGCTCACGATCTTCTGCGTCATCGGCATCGGGATCGCCTCGGCGCTCTCCATCTACTGCGTGCAGACGGCCTACACCTGCAACCCCTCAGACGTGGTCGTCGCGGGGCTGACGGTGGTCGATCCCGCCGTCGCGGTCATCCTCGGCATCACCATTCTCAACGAGGCCGCTGGTGCCCCCGTCTGGTCGCTCTTCGCCATTGCAGTGGCCGGTGCCGTTGCGATCTACGGGGTGCTGAAGCTCTCCAAGGCGGAGAATCCGCCGAGAAAGGGCACCGTGGAAGAAGACGCCGCAGTCGGCAAGTCGCCGCTGTAAGCGATCGCGCGGATAGGGCGGCATTCGTCACCCCGCGTGCGTGCGCGTCGCAGGGATCCACGTGGATTCTGCGGCTGCGCGAGAATGACGGGTAGATCGAGAATCCACCTGCGAATTCACTATCGCCCAAAATAGGGGATCGTGACCCGGCGCACCGTGGTCACGACCCCCCTTCAACGGAATCAGCGAGACTACGTCCCGTGCTTCCACGCTCCGTGCTCGGGAGCGTGAGTGGGCTTGCCGTGCGCGCCCTCACCGTGCTGCGACACGTGCGCGGGCGTTCCCTCTTTGAGAGATTCTTGGAACTTCTTCTCGGCTTCCGCGGTCGCAGCGCGGTTCCAGGGCTGCTTCGGCAGCGCGATGAGCGAGGCCATGAAGAAGCAGATGGCACCGATGAACGTGCCCCAGTTGGCCATGTCGCTGTCCGCGGCCGAGCCGTCGGGCTGAATGAAAGAGCCGACCGCCGAGAAACCGAAGGCGACGCAGCCGATCATGTTGATCCACGCGCTCCACCAGCCCGGCTTGGAGGGGCTCCAGGCCTTGTTCGCATGATCGTAGGCGATGAGAACGAACACCGCGCTGATGAGGAACGCGACCGACCCGCCCGCGTCGGGGTTCCAGACCAGGTGCTTCTCATCGTGCACCGTCGTGGCGGAGAGTGCCCCGGTAGTGCTCACGTTGAACAGGATCGTGCCGACGCTCTGCACACCCGCCGCGAGCCACTCGGCTCGGAACATCTTTCCGGGCTGGTACTTGACGGGAAGGGTTGCGGCACCGCTCAGGATCCACTGCTGCAGGCCCGCCGCGGTGAAGAACCAGGCCCCGACGAAGCACAGCAGGTTCGCGCCCTGAGTATTGATGAAGTGCGACATTCCCGGGGCCACGCTCAGTGCGAAGAGCGCCGAGCCGATCATGAAGAGCCAGCTCTGCTTGGTGAGTGTCGGCACGAGTACGGGTATGCGTTCCGTGCGCGGCGTCGTCATCGTGAATCCAATCTGTCTCGTACTGTTTCGAAACGGGCGTCCGGGTGCCGGGAGCAGCCGCTCAGGCTGCCCCGACACCCGGACGGGAAAACGCTAGTGCGCGAACGCCGTGCCCTTGGCCTCGCGGGGCAGCGGTGCCTTGAGCGACTCGAGGAAGGCAACCTCTTCCTTGATCGCGTCGAGCAGGTAGCCGGCGAGGTCGTGGCTCAGGCCCACCTTCACCACGATGCGCTGCACGACGAGATCCGAGATGTTGTCGGGCATCGGGTAGGCAGGCATCAGCCAGCCGCGCATGCGCAGACGATCGGCGAGATCGTACAGGTCCCAGTTCTTCTCGACGCCCTTCTTCAGCCTCCAGGCGAACACCGGAATGGTGTCGCCCTTGCTGATGAGTTCGAAGGGCTCCATCTCCGCGATCGCGGCGGAGAGGAACTGCGCGACATCGAGCGAGTCCTGCTGCACGCGGCGGTAGCCCTCGCGTCCGAGGCGCAGGAACTGGTAGTACTGCAGCAGCACCTGTGCACCGGGGCGCGAGAAGTTCAGCGCGAGAGTGGGCATGTCGCCGCCGAGGTAGCTGACGTGGAAGATGAGGCTCTCGGGGCAGACCTCCTTGTTGCGCCACACGACCCAGCCGACGCCCGGGTAGACGAGGCCGTACTTGTGGCCCGAGGTGCTGATCGAGTTGACGCGGTCGATGCGGAAGTCCCACTCGAGGTGGGGCTGGCAGAAGGGAGCGATCATCGCACCGGAAGCACCGTCGACGTGGATCTTCACGTCGAAACCGGTGTTCTTCTCGATCTCGTCGAGCTTGGCGGCGATGGCCTTCACCGGCTCGTACATGCCGGTGTAGGTCTGGCCCATGATCGCGACGAGACCGATGGTGTTCTCGTCGACGTACTTCTCGAGTTCGAAGCCGTCGAGCACGAGGTGATCCTCGGTCACGGGAACGTAGCGCGCTTCGACGTCCCAGTAGTTGCAGAACTTCTCCCACACGACCTGAACGCCGGCGGAGAGCACCAGGTTGGGTTTCTCGGTCGACTTGCCATCGGCCTTGCGCTTCTCCTGCCACAGGCGCTTGAGCGCGAGACCGCCGAGCATGCAGGCCTCGGATGAACCGGTGGTCGAGGTGCCGATGGTGTTCTGCTCGTCGGGCACGTTCCAGAGGTCGGCGAGCATGCGCCAGCAGCGATCTTCGAGGTCGGCGGTGGCCGGGTACTCGTCTTTGTCGATCATGTTCTTGTCGGCGGCCTCGGCGTAGAGCTTCTGCGCGTTGTCGTCCATCCAGGTCGACACGAAGGTCGCGAGGTTGAGGCGCGAGTTGCCGTCGAGCATCGAGGCGTCGTGCACGATCTGATAGGCCGTGTCGGGGTTGATCATGTCGGCGGGAAACTTGTACTTCGGAATCTCGGTCGCCTCGCCGGGGCGCGTGAACACCGGGCTGACTTCGAGCTGAGCGTCGGCATTGCGCTCCGACTCGCCGCGGAACAGGTGGAACATGTTGGTCCTCTTCTTCTACCCGAGCACGGGTAGACGGTGGATGGGGGTTGGGTGGTTTGGCGCTCGGCGAATGCGGACGCGAGCAGAAGGGGCGCGGTTGCTGAGCCGGGGCCCGAGGCGACCTCGCAGCTCGGGCCGGTTTCGGATCCCGACTCTGCCTCGAACCGGTGACCGAGCGGCGCGCTGAGGCTTCGCACTCGGGTCTTGGACGCCCCGACGCAATCGCGGATGTTGCCGCTGAGGGGCCTCGTCGTCTTCGCGTTCTACCAAACCTTCGCTCACCCCCTCAGAAACCTGGGGTCCGATACGACCAGTTACGTCGCGGCAGACCGGGTACACATGCAACTATGCAGCAGCAAACACCTTCGCAGCCCCTCCCGAAATGACAATCAACCCAGACCACATCCCCAATCTCATCATTGCGATAACCCGAATTTAATCACAGCCTCATCACCACCCACCCGCTCATCATTACGTGGCAGCTGTCGCGACAAGCACGGTAGAGTCGCTTAACGATGGCACGCTCGCCCGCTGGTGGCAGCGCCCTACCCGTGCGAGCTTCCATCTTTGTTCCGAAACCACCCGGGGAGTCACAGCCTCTCCCGGTCCACAGCCTACGCACCCGAGGGGAGTGCACGAATGCCGGAAGCGCCTCAGTCGCCCGCGAAGACTCTCGAAGACGCCCTCAGCCAAGGCGATCACCGGGCAGTCGAACACGTCATCATGAGCAACGTGTGGCCGCTCTACAGTTGGCACTACGAGTTGCTCATCGAGGCGGTCTCTTCGCTTCCCACCGCGGTTCTCGAGCGCAACCAGTTTCTGAAGATCCTGCACCCGCTCACGCCCGTGCTCGCCCGGATGAGCCGCCCCTATTTCCCGATGGTGACGCCGGACACCGCGAAGACCCTCACTTCCGACCAGCTCGACCTCCTGGTCCTCGCGCAGATGATGGCCTCGCGCATCAGCGGCGACGAGGAATCCTCGATCGCTCACGCGAAGCGCCTGACCAACCGCATCCAGAACTCGCGCAACACCTCCCGCGAGCATCCCGACGGCCCGCTGTGGTACTTCCACCTCCAGATCGGATCGACCTACCTGGCCGCGGGCAGCAGCTCGCGGGCGCTGACCGAGTTCGCGGTCTCGCGCCAGCTCGCAGCCCTCACCTCTCTTCCAGATGCCGAGCGCCTCGTCCTCGGCAGAGCGGCTCTCACCCACGCCGTGCGCGGCTCGCTGAGCGAGGCCGAGCGGGCGCTGCTCAACTGCCGCAGCCTGGCAAGCGCCAGCCCGGCGCACCGCGCCGCGGCCGAGGCGACCGAGAACGTCGCCGACGCGCTGGTGCAGGCCGAGCGCCTCTCTGCCGAGGCCTCGGAGGCACTCTCGCGGCTCGAACCGTTCGACAGCTTCCAGATGACCTGGGCCTTCGCGCTCCTCGCGCGAACCCGATACCTCAATGCCACCCGGCACCCCGACGAGGCGCTCGAGATCATCCACCTCACGCGAGAGACGCACCCCACGCAGCAGGGCAACTTCGTTCTCGACGTGTACGAGTCTGCGACGATCGACGCCCTGATCGCCAACGGCGAGATCACGGAGGCCGCTGAAGTCGCTCGCAGCAGCCTCCCACACAAGGCTCCGCTGACGCACCTGGCCCTGGTGCGCCTGGCGCTGCACTCGGCAGACCTCGAGACCGCGACCCGGCAGCTCCGAGAGGTCGAGACCAGCTCCAAGTCGGGAGTCGGCCTCAGAATCGAAGTCGCCCTGCTCACGGCCTGGGTGCAGTTCGCGCGTGCGGGCAGCCTCGACGAGGTCACGGCGGCGCGCGTGCTCCAGTACGGGCTGCAGACGAGGAATCGCAGGCTGTTCTCGTACCTGCCCATTCAGCTCATCGAAGAGGTCAAGTCGTTCGCATCGGAAGCGGAGGCGGCCTCGTTGACCGCCACGCTCTCCGGCCTGTCGCACGGCGATCTCCCGACTCGTCCGAAGCTCACGAACAGCGAACTGCGGGTGCTGCAGGCGCTCGCCCAGCACCAGACCACCGCCTCGATCGCCAAGTCGTTCTTCGTCTCGCCCAACACGATCAAGTCGCACCTGCAGTCGCTGTACCGAAAGCTGGGGTGCTCGACACGGGAACAGGCGGTGCAGGAGGCGCTGCGCCTCGGTCTCGTGACCCGCACCAGCGACGTCGAGGAATCCGCATAACGTGAGCCGCGGGTGGTGGGAGAGCCTCGTGAACCTACGGCAGACGCGCCTGCACAGAGCGCTTTCGACACTCAAGACCGACGACCCCCAGACGCCCGAGACGCCTTCCGGCAAGGATGACGAAGTCACGGTGCTCGCGATGCTCGGTTCGCTCGGGCCGGCGCTTCTCGCGGCCTCGCAGGCGACGAACGAGGTCGACGACACGCTTCGGTCGCTGGCCCAGATCTACGGCAGACCCGAGTTGAAGATCGTCACCCTGCCCACGTTCGTGCTGGTCGACGACCCCGTCGGCCCGGGAGCCCACGCCTCCGTCTTTCCGACCGATGGCAGCACGCTGAGCCTCACTCAGGCCGGGGAGATCGAGCACCTCATCCATCGCGCCGCAAAAGATAGGCTCGCGCCGAGCACCGTGCTCGACGAGGTCGCCGGTATCATCGCCGAAAAGCCTCGCTTCGGTTTCTGGGTGTCGCTGTTCGGCCACGTGCTCCTGACCGTCGGCTTCGGGCTCGTGCTGAATCCGACCTACACCGCGCTCCCCTTCTACGTCGTGCTCGGCGTGCTCATCGGCCTGATCGTGCTGCTCGGCTCCCGCGCGCGCACGCTGTCGCTCGTGCTGCCGGTTCTCGCGGCCTTTCTCGCGACGGGAGTGGTCGGTCTGGTGGCCGACACGCTCGTTCACGACAACGTGCTGCGCCTCGTCGCCCCCGCCCTCGCGAGCCTGCTCCCCGGCCTCACACTCACCATCGCCGCCGTCGAGCTGACGAACGGCCAGGTCATCGCGGGTGCCAGTCGTCTCGGTTACGGCTTCGCGCGGCTCGGTCTTCTCGCCTTCGGCGTGTACGTGGGCCTCGTCGCGACCGGCGCTTCGCTGGACGGCAGGTCGAGCGACGAGCGCCTCGGCTCGTGGGCTCCGTGGGTCGGGATCCTGTTCGTGTCACTGGGGTACTACCTCTACTCGGTCGCGCCCAAGAGATCGCTCCCCTGGATCCTGTTCGCTCTCGCCGTCGCCTATTCGGCGCAGCTGGTCGGGCACACGCTGATCGGTGCCGAGCTCTCCGGCATGATCGGTGCCCTGGTGGCCGTGCCCGTGATCTACCTGGTCTCTCACCTAGCGGCTGCGCCGCCGCCGGCGGTCATGCTCACTTGCGCCTACTGGATGCTCGTGCCCGGAGCGATGGGCTTCATCGGCTTGAGCGAGGCGGCCTCGGGAAGCGCGGGGGCCACCAACACGCTGCTGCAGACCGTCGGATCGATCATCGCGATCGCGATCGGCATGGTCATCGGCACCGGTATCAGCCGCGATACCGGCGCGTTCGCACGCGCCCTGCACCGCAAAAACCCGCCTCGAAGCACCGGCGCGATCTCCACCCGGTCCCCCGAGTCGGCAGGCGGGCAGACGCCGAAGGACTAGTCCCCTCTCCCGAGGCCTCAACATGGCGACTCCAACGTGTTCTCCGCCTCGCACAACCCGGTAAGCTCCACTCAGGTGCGGAATACATATGTAAAGCCGCAGTCGCGCTTCGATAGAAAGGTACTCCACACAATGTGCACACGAGTTGTTTGGCCTGATGCGAATGGATCGGTCATCGTCGGCCGAAACATGGATTTCCACACCGATCTTCTTTCGAACCTGTGGAAGTACCCTCGTGGCATCGAGCGCAACGACGGCGTCAACGGCGACCTGACCTGGACCGCGAAGTACGGCAGCGTCGTCGCCACCGCGTTCGACCTGGTCGCCTGCGACGGCATGAACGAGGAGGGCTTCGCCGGCCACATCCTCTGGCTGGCCGAGTCCGAGTACGCCAAGCCGGGGGCCGCCGACGTGCAGCTCAGCCAGGCGATCTGGCTGCAGTACTACCTCGACAACTTCGCCACGGTCTCCGAGGCGGTCGCCTGGACCAAGAAGAACAAGGTCTCGGTCGTGCAGCTCGTCGATCCGACCGGCAGCATGGTGCCGACGCTGCACCTCGCTATCAACGACGCCACCGGCGACTCGGCGATCATCGAGTACATCGGCGGCAAGCCGAAGGTGTACCACAGCAAGGACTACCAGGTGATGACCAATTCACCGACCTTCGACAAGCAGCTCGAGCTCGTCAAGCAGTACCAGGGCCTCGGCGGCGACAAGCCGCTCCCCGGCTCGACTGAGGCGCAGGATCGCTTCGCTCGCGCTTCCTACTACGTGACGCACCAGGAGCAGCCGAAGTCGCAGCTCGGAGCGATGGCCGCCATGTTCAGCATCATGCGCAACGCCGCGCAGCCCTTCCGCACTCCCGATCCCGGAAAGCCCGATGCCTCGCAGACCATCTGGCAGGTCGTGCTCGACGCCACGAACAAGCGCTACGCCTTCGAGTCGACGACGCGTCCCAACATCGTGTGGGTCGACTTCGACAGCCTCAGCTTCGAAGAGGGCACCATGGTCGGCAAGCTCGATCTCGTCGGCAGACTGGCGCTCGAGGGCGGCCTCTCGGGCAACGTGAGCCGCCAGTTCAAGCCTGTGGGCGAGCTCACGCAGCACACCCTCGCCACCGGCCTGAAGTTCCTCGAACTCATCGCCTCGAAGCAAGACGAGTTCAAGGAGGTCGAGGCGATGGTGCTCCAGGGCCTGGGTGCCATCAAGAAGGCGAAGGCCTCGGCCTGACACACCTCTCCACGAAAGCGGGGCGGGCGCATCTGCGCTTGCCCCGCTTTTGCGTGTCGCCGGTGCGCTCTGCGGGGGGGGCTCGAAAGCCCCCTTTCCACGCGCGAGGGAATAGATCCGGCTCCGCAGCGTTAGAATTACATGCAAGCGCATATAAAATGAGCGCAATCAGACCACTGGAGGCAACACCATGGAGTTCGGGATCTTCTCGGTCAGCGACGTCACTCGCGACCCCGTCAGCGGCGAGACGCCCAGCGAGGCCGAGCGCATTCGCAGCCTCGCGACCGTCGCGAAGCACGCCGAAGAGGTCGGTCTCGATGTCTTCGCCATCGGCGAGCACCACAACCCGCCGTTCTTCTCTTCGAGTCCCACCACCTTTCTCGCCTACATCGCGGCCCAGACGGAGACGCTCAAGCTGAGCACCGCGACCACCCTCATCACGACGAACGACCCGGTGCGCATCGCCGAAGAGTATGCGATGCTGCAGCACCTCGCGGGCGGCCGCACCGACCTCATGCTCGGCCGCGGCAACACCGCGCCCGTCTACCCCTGGTTCGGCAAGGACATTCGCACGGCACTGCCCCTCGCGCTCGAGAACTACGAGCTGCTGCACCGGCTGTGGCGCGAAGACGTCGTCGACTGGGAGGGCAGGTTCCGCACCCCGCTGCAGGGCTTCACGAGCACCCCGCGGCCGCTCGACGACGTGCCGCCCTTCGTCTGGCACGGCTCCATTCGCACCCCCGAAATCGCGGAGCAGGCCGCCTACTTCGGCGACGGCTTCTTCGCCAACCACATCTTCGCTCCCTCCGAGCACTCGCTGCGCCTCATCAACTTCTACCGCGAGCGCTACGAGCACTACGGGCACGGCGCTGCGAAGCAGGCGATCGTCGGCCTCGGCGGCCAGACCTTCATCGCCAAGAACTCCCAAGACGCGATCGACGGATTCCGCCCCTACTTCAACGAGGCACCGGTCTACGGTCACGGCCCCAGCATGGAGAGCTTCATGCAGCAGACTCCGCTCTCGGTCGGCAGCCCGCAGCAGGTCATCGACAAAACCCTCACCTTCCGCGAGACCTTCGGCGACTATCAGCGGCAGATGTTCCTCATCGATCACGCCGGCCTGCCCCTGAAGACGGTGCTCGAACAGCTCGATCTGCTGGGCAAAGAGGTGGTGCCGGTGCTTCGCCGCGAGCTCGCGGCGAAGCGCGATCCCGAAGTGCCCGAGACGGCCCCGACGCACGCTCAGCTGGTGCGCGCCAAGTACGGCGATGCGGCACCGCGGCAGCCGAGGCCCCGGGCCAACCGGGGTGACAACGTGACGGGTGGATCGCCGTACCTCGACAGCCGCGCGACCAACTGATCGCGCGGGTAGGGGCTGCGGTACGAGGATGTGCTGGTCTGGGATCTGGCAAGGCGGAGGAGGAAGGCTTCACTGGTGGTGAAGATTCCGACGACAACGCAGCCAGATCCCAGATCAGCGCACCGCAGCCGTAGTCCCTACCCGCGCGATCAGTATGGGCGCAGCGTTCGGCCTCGGCTGATCCAGCTCCTACCGGCCCGATCAGTGAGCCGATACGCACCCGCATCTCATCCGCACCGAGGATACTGATACTCGTGAGCCTAACTGATCGCGCGGATAGGGGCTGCGGAACGAGGATGCGGTGACCTGAAATCTGGCAAGGCGGAGGAGGAAGGCTTCACTGGCGCGGAAGCATTGGAGAGACGCATCGCGTCTCTCGCGACCGCGGTGCCGCCCACGGCGGCAGCCCACCGGAGCGAAGCGAGGGGTGGTGAAGATTCCGACGACAACGCAGACAGATTTCAGGTCACCGCACCGCAGCCGTAGTCCCTATCCGCGCGATCAGTAAGCCGCACCGACCGGATCACAAGCCTGAGGAGAGCACCGTGAGCAAGGAACGCACCGACGTGAGAGTCGCCAACGAAGCATGGGAATCGCTCATGACCGCGCACGCCGTGCTCACCGGGCGCTTCGCGAGTGAGGGCATGTGGAGCCGCGCGAACATGCGCGAGTACGACGTGCTGTACACGCTCGCGAAGGGCGACGGCCCCCTGCGCATCTGCGAGATCCAGAGCGGTGTGCTGCTGAGCCAGCCGGCCCTCTCCCGCATGATCGACAGGCTCGTGCACCGCGGACTGCTGGCGCGCGAGACCGACCCCGACGACGCGCGCGCCGTGCGAGTGTCGCTCACCGAGGAGGGGGCGCAGCTGCAGCGCGAGGTGGGGCGGGCGCACGCGAAGAGCGTGGCGAGGGAGCTCGGCGACCGGCTGACCTCCGACGAGATGCGGGATCTGCTCGCGCTCTGCCGCAAGCTCGCCTCGTAGGGTGCAGCCATACTTAGGTGGTTGAGCGGAGGCCGCAGGCATACTTAGGTGATTGAGCGGAGCGAAGCGCAGTCGAAATCACGCACTTTGACGTTCCGAGAAACGTCGACCTGTGGTTTCGACTCCGCTGCGCTTCGCTCAACCACCTGCCCCCGGTGACCTGCCCCCGGTGATTGAGCGGAGCAAAGCGCAGTCGAAATCCCTGGATTGAGCGGAGCAAAGCGCAGTCGAAATCACACACCGGTACGTTCTGAGAAGGCTCGGCTCGTAGCATTAAAGGCCAGAAGCGAGGAGCCACTATGACGAACGTTTCCGACCACGACGCCTACATCGCAGCCGCCCCCGAGCACTTTCAGCCGGCACTGCGGCAGTTGCGAGCGCTTCTCGCCCGCACGCTGCCGGAGGCTGAGGAGATCGTATCCTACAACATGCCGGGTTTCCGCTTCAACGGCTCGATCGTCGCGGGGTACGCGGCGTTCAGCAAGCAGTGCGGGCTGTACCTCCACCCGGAAGCCATCGCCGCGCACGCCGAGGAAATCGCTGCTGCCGGGTTGAAGCCGACCAAAACCGGCATCACCTTCACACCGCGCAAGCCCATCCCAGACGACCTCGCCGAACGACTGGCGCGAGCCTCACTGGCTCAGCCAGCTGCTTGACCGAAGGCCGCGGCCATACTTAGGTGGTTGAGCGGAGGCCGGAGCCACACTAGCTGGTTGAGCGCAGCGCGAAGCGCGAAGTCGAAACCAGACACTTTAACGTTCCGAGAAACCTCGAACCCGTGGTTTCGACTCCGCTACGCTACGCTCAACCACCTACCCCCCCCGGTGATTGAGCGGAGCGCGCAGCGCGCAGTCGAAATCACACACTTTGACGTTCCGAGAAACCTCGAACCCGTGGTTTCGACTCCGCTCCGCTGCGCTCAACCACCTCATTTGGCTTCAGTCTCCGCTACGCGAGGCACCAAGCTCCGCGCACTGCAGCAGCGCGGGGCTCAGCGGCCGGGGTGGCGGCAGCCGGTGCCCAGTCGTGCAGTTCGACGCCGCCGGGCGGGTGCAGCGCGTCCAGCTGGTGCGCTCGGTCGAGCGAACCGAGGCCGGCTTTGATCAGGGATTCTTTGCGGGTCCAGAGCTGCGTGAAGGCGGCTCGCTGATCCTGCTGGGCGCGCAGCCAGTCGGCTTCGGTCGCGGTGAGCACACCGCGCGGGATCGATCCACCCCCGCCCTCCACGTCGATGCCGCAGTCGCGCAGCGAGGCGATCGCCGCCGCGTAACCCCGGGTGTGGCTGAGACTCACTCGCACCTCCGCACCGCCGACGGAGGGAGCTTCGGACTCGCGGAGGGACCCGTCGAGGCTCCGACCGAAACGCCGGCCCCCGTGTTGATCGACGTGCGGGGCGGCAGTCGGCGTGCCGCAGAGAGCGGGTCTGCCGTGGTCGTCGCCACCGCATCCGTCGCAGTGCTGCACGAGCGCGAGGTCCGCGGGATCGCAGCCGATCAGCTCGGCTGCGCACTCCCGCACGAGAATGTGCGCAGCCAGGTAGCTTGCCCGATCCTCAGGGTGCCGCAGGCGATCCAGACGCGCGCACTCCTGCGGTGTGAGCCGTGACGATGCCGCCGCCGCGAGCCGCGGCTGCGACACGAGAGACGACACGTCACCTCCCACCCCGGTTGCTGAGCGGCTCACGGTGCCCAGCACGGTGCCCACCCCCGATCCTGCCGCTGCCCCCGACGCTGCCGCGATTCGGCTCAACACCGCAGACACCGCCTCGAACCTCACTACAGCGGCCCGCGGCTCGTCCTTCTGATCGTCACCCAGATCTTTCTCCACTCACCGGTCGAATATGCAAGCTAAACCACGAGTTTAAGGGACATTCTTGGCCGGAGTTCGCTGGCCGGAGGTTGCTCGGTTTCGCCGGTCGGATATGCACGCTAAACCGAGGTTTTAGGGCTCTTGTGACGTATCCGTGGGTCATCGCCCGGGGAGCCGGGGCCGGTGACCGCCGTGGGTGAGCATCGCAAGGCCGATTAACGCGTCGGTCGAGCGGAACCCGAACGCGACCCG
>JBKEBN010000145.1:0-40033 GCA_047973175.1 Leucobacter sp. | reverse complement strand
CATGCTCGTCCCCGACGCCAGAGACGAGGTGAGCACCGACCCCGTCCTCGAACTCAGCGCTTAACCGACACCAACAACAGAAGGATCACCGACCGCTACACCACTCCACGGGGCTTGACCTACGTGAGCCGGAAGTGCGTCGGCGAACTCGTTCAGGTAGGCGGTCATGTGGTCGCCCTCGATGGGGAAGGCATCGTAGCTTCCATCCGGCGCGGCGATGTAGCCATCGATTGACACTGCGACGTAATAGACCAGTTCGCGCATCGTATCCCCAATCACTACTGCTGTTGTGGTTGGGGAGAGCTTACCACGACATCGGTAGTGGTTGGGGGTAGGGTTGAATATTATGGCGCGAAACCTCGAACGACGTGTGCGGCTGGCTGATGCCGCGGTAGCGGTGCTCGCTCGGCAGGGCTCCCGCGGGCTTACCCACCGAGCGATCGATGCCGAAGCAGCGGTGCCCCGAGGCACTGCCTCGAACTACTTCGCCTCACGCGACGAAATCGTCGACGCGATCCTGCACCGCATCGGCGAACGCCTGCAGCCCGATCCCGAGACCCATGCGGCCCTCGCCGAACAAGCTCCAACCATCGACCTGTTCGCCGCATACCTGCGTGACATCGTGCATCGGCTGACCGCCGATCGCGACGCCGCCATCGCGCTCCTCGAACTGCGCCTGGAAGCCACCCGACGCCCCCGGGTGGCCGAGACGCTCGCAGCCTGGCTGCGAGAGGGGCTTCGGTCCGACATCGAGTTCACCGCGAAGGCGGGGCTGCCGGGCACCGCTGCCGACGTCACGCTCCTCCACTACGCGCTCGACGGGCTGATCCTCGACCAGCTCACGGTGCCTATCGACCCAGACGTCGATCCCGACGCGATCACCGTTACCCTCGCTCATCGGCTCCTCCGCGACTGACTCGCAACCGCTCCACACCCCCTGTTCTCCTGGGTGCGCGATGACACGGCGCGTAGCCGGCGTATGCTTTGACGCATGGCTACGCTCGAGGATCTTCGCAAGATTGCCTTAGGGTTTCCGCAGGTCTACGAGCAGCTTGAGGGGCATCGGGGCGGAGTGACGTGGCGGACGAAGCGCGGATTGATCGTCTGGGAACGCAGCCCGAGCAAGACCGATATTGCCCAGCTCGCCGAACTCGGCCGCACCTATCCCGACGGGCCGGTGGTCGGGATCCACGTCGACCAGGATGCTAAGGAAGCATTGCTCGGGGCATATCCGGATGTCTTCTTCACCATCCCGCACTTCGACGGCTACCCTGCCGTGCTGGCCCGCCTTGAGGCACTCGACGTCGGGATGCTCTACGAGCTCGTCGCGGAGGCTTGGCTTCTGCGGGTTCCGAAGAGTGTCGCTGCGAAGTGGCTCGAGGAATTCGCGCCGGAGGGATGAGAGCGAAGGCTGCACTCGATCTCCGCGCTGCTGACGCGTGAGTAGGGTTGGAATATGCCTGAGCCAGTTCATTTGCTTTCCGATGTCAGAAATGAGATCGATGGCCTCGACCGCCAGATCATCGGCCTGATCGCTGAGCGTCAGAAGTGGGTCGTCGAGGCGGGCAAGCTGAAAGAGGATGAGAGTGCCGTGCGCGCGCCGGACCGTGTCGAGCGGGTTATCGGCAGAGTTCGGGATCTTGCGGTCGAGGCCGGAGCCTCGCCCGATGTGGTGGAGCGGGCCTATCGTGCGCTGATTGCGGGATTCATCGAGTTCGAGCTCGACCTGCATCGGAGTATGAGTGATTCCACGGTGACCACTCGACGGGCGGCAGTCGAGGATGTCAGCGCAATCGCCCGAGTCCATGGACTCGACTCGACTTCGCCCGTGAGAGCGCCGTCATGATTTCCTATCGCTCTGTCCGCGAAGATGAGCTTTACCTGCTCGATGATTTCTTGTACCTGGCGATCCATCAGGAAGACCTCACGAACTCGATCTCGCGAAGTGTGCTCGAAGTACCTGAGGTCGCGGCCTATGTCGAGGGTGTAGCCTCTGAGCCCTCAACGGAAGACGCTGCGTTCACCGCCGTTCCAGCGATCTTGGCCGATGCCGATCCAGCTGAGTTGCCGTAGACGTGGGGTGACGGCGGCGTCCTCGGGTACAGCCGAATGGTTGGATCGTGCTGCGCCGTGAAGAAGGAGGGGTGCCGTGTCAGAGGTCGTTGGTAGCGTGTGAGCATGAACCTGCTCCTGCTCTCGATCAACCTCGGTGCCGTGCCCGATTTCCTCAATCAGAGTCTGGGCGAGCTTTCTCGTCCGCTTCGGCTCGGGTACATATCCGACGCGTCAGAAGGCATGCCGTTCGCTGCCCAAGAGCGTGCAGAGGTGGAGGCACTCGGCCACGACGTGATTGAGATTCGCGCACGCGAGACCGACCCGGAGACGTTCGCCGACCTGCTCAACTCGGTCGATGCGGTCTATGCGGCGGGCGGCGAAACGTTTGTGCTGCTCGAGGCGTTGCGATTGAGAGGCGTGGGCGACATACTCGCCGAGCGTGTGCGCGCTGGGCTTCCGTACATCGGGTGCAGCGCGGGATCGATCATCGCGGGGCCGTCGATCACGCCGGCCGAGCTGATGGACGACCGAGCGGCTGCGCCCGCGCTGCAGAGCGATGACGGGTTGGGCCTCATCGAGCAGGTGATCATCCCGCACGCGGACGGGCAGCTCCCGCCGTACCCGCCAGAGCTGATCGCGCAGATCGTCGCCACCTACGCAGACCGCTACCCGCTGCTCACGCTGCACGACGATCAGGCGTTCCGCGTCACCGCCGAGGGATCGGAAATTGTTGCGTCGCGCTGAGCCAACCCTGGAGGTCGCCCATCCCACCATCGAGAAAGGACCGCTCATGAACCGGCGCATCCTCGTTATCGTCGGAACACCACTGCCCGCGACGCTGGGCCACGCTCTTGCGCACGCCTACGTCGATGCCGCGCGACAGGGCGGTGCCGAGGTGCGCGTGGTCGATCTCGCGAGTGACCCGGTGCCAGATCACCCCCGCTCGCGCGACGAACTGCGAGCGCCGCGCGACGAGCACGACCGTCCCCTCGCCCCGGAGGTCGACCGCTATCTCGCGGAGGTGCTCTGGGCGGAGCACCTTGTTTTCTTCTTTCCCCAGTGGTGGGGCACTTACCCTGCGGCGCTGAAAGCATTCATCGATCGGGTGTTTCTCTCGGGCGCGGCATTCAAATATCGGCAGAAGACCGCGCTCTCGGAGAAGCTTCTCGCCGGTCGCACCGCTCGCATCGTCATGACGATGGACAGTCCGGCCCTGTGGAACCGGTTCGTCTATCGCAATGCCGCCGAGACGAGTCTGAAGCGGGCGATCCTCGGCTACTGCGGGGTGAAGACGACCGGAGTCACTCGGTTCTCACCGGTGCGCTTCAGCGACGAGACGGCGCGCGCCGCGTGGATCGCCCGCGTGTCTGATCTGGGGAGCAAAGACGCCGCCGTCGCCGCTCGCGCACCCCTCGCTGGGGTAGTGGATCCACCGCCGACGGGAGCGCGGAGAAAAGGCCGAAAGCGCGGGTGAACACCGAGGTGCGAGAACGATACGCACGTCCCGTCGAGTGATCTAGAACAGAGACGGGATCATCGCCTCCGCCTGTGGGGGACAGCAGGGGATCTCCGGTGTATCCGTGCGCAGTGTCGGTAAGGGCCTCGGCGCGGCCCGCCGCGAGCTCAACACCGGGCCCGGGCGCAGACATGGGCACCGGTGTCGGTACCTGGTGCCTGTGCCTGCGCGAGTGCTGACCTGCTATTCCTCGTGTTCCTCGGGCTTCGGCGACGGGCACGTCAGGTGCGTCGGCTTGCCCGGGCCGCCGCGATCGATGCGGTGCTCCTTCATCGGCGCGCTGCAGACCGGGCACGTGGGATTGGCCGGTGGCACGTACGCCGGTTCATTCGGGTCGCCGAGCTGCGCCGTTCCTTCGAACTGGTAGAAGAACCGCTGCATGGCGGCGTAGAACCCGGGCACGTCGTCGTACGGGGTCGCGTGCCAGAGTCGCCGTTTTCGTTTTCGTTCGCGCACAAACGAAATGGTAGCACAGTTTGTTAGTGCACAAACGAGGTAGAATCGAGGGTATGGAGGAACTCCCGGACGACGCCCTCGAACTCGACCGCCAAGTGTGCTTTGCGCTCGCGGTGGCGAGTCGGAGTGTGATCGGCATCTATCGCCCTATCCTGGAGCCTCTCGGCCTCACCCATCCGCAGTACCTCGTCATGCTCGCGCTGTGGGGGGATGCCCCGCTGCGCTTCCGAGAGATCGCCGATATGCTGCGCCTCGATCCCGCGACGCTCTCGCCGATCATCAAGCGCCTCGAGCAGGCCGGCCTCGTCGAGCGCGCTCCCGTCGACGGTGACGAGCGCACCTTCTGCCTCGTGCCGACCGAGGCGGGTCGAGCCCTGCGAGAGCAGGCGCTCTCGGTGCCGCCCGCGGTCATCGAACGGCTCGGCTTGCCCGTCGAGCGACTCATGGCGCTCAGGGACGAACTCACCGCGGTGATAGCGGCGGTCGACCGCTCCGGCTGAGTCGGCGCGCGCACGACGCCGCCACCGCCTCCGCCGCCGACCGACACCCACCGCAACCCCTACCGACAGCCTCGCTCGACCTGTCGCCCGGGGCCGATGAGCCGGTAGGCTCGTGACCCATGGCGATTGGCGCGACGATCCACACCTTCGAGGTGCAGCTGGCAGATGTGGACCGAGGGGTCTACGAAGACTTCTCCCTGCGCGTGGCGAAGCATCCGTCAGAGACCGACCCTTTCATGGTGGCCCGCCTGCTCGCGTACTGCCTCGAGTACGAGGAGGGCATCGTGTTCGGTGCGGGCGGTGTCTCGTCGACCGAGGAGCCGGCCGTGCTGGTGCGGGATCTCACCGGTCGAGTCACCGGATGGATCGAGGTCGGTGCCCCCGACGCCCAGCGCCTGCACTTCGGCAGCAAGCTCGCCGACCGTGCGGCGGTGTACACCCACCGCGACCCGGAGAAGCTCCTCGCCGCCTGGGAGGGCAAGACGATCCACCGCGCTGAAGACATCCCGCTGCGCTCGTTCGACACGGGGTTCATCGACTCGGTCGTCGCAAACCTCGCGCGGCGCAACGCGATGACGCTCTCGGTCACCGAGGGGCAGCTCTACCTCGAACTGGGTGGCACCGCGATGAACACCCGAGTGCACGAGCGTTGGATCGGCTGATCCGCAAGGGCGGCACCGGCACCGGCAGGGCCGGTGCGATACAGCGCCCGCGCTCGCCACGGCTCGCAACAGTGCTCGCGGGCCTGCTGCTGAGTTCGTGCGCGCTCGCCGTCGCCGGCTGCTCGGGTGATTCCGCGGCGGCGATCTCCGGCGAGGACGCTCGCGCGATCGCGCAACTGGGCGAGATCGCGGCGCGAGACGCCGAGATCGCGGGCGCGCCCGGTGCCGTAGAGTGCTGGGTGCCCTCGCGGCACGGGATCGGCGGCTCGAAGTTTCGGGTGATCTGCCGCGTGCACTACGAGCAGTCGGGTGTGGATCGCTACCGCGACATGATCTGCGTCGGCGAGTGGGGTCGGGATCCCATCGCCCGATCCTGCTATCAGTGGGCCTACTACAGCGAAGCGCCCGAGTTCGGGGATCATCCCGCGTATCAGAGGTTCCGCGGATAGGGACTGCGGCTGCGGTGCGGTGAACGGGAATCTGGCTGCGTTGTCGTTGGAATCTTCACCTACCCCTCGCTTCGCTCCGGTGGGCTGCCGTCGTGGGCGGCACCGCGGTCGCGAGAGACGCGATGCGTCTCTCTATTGCTCCCGCGCCAGTGAAGCCTTCCTCCTCCGCCTTGCCAGATCCCTGCTCACCACATCCTCGTACCGCAGCCCCTATCCGCGGAACCTCTCGATGACGGAGCGACCGCTCGTCCCTGGGGAGTTCGTGCGGGACGCTGACGACCGGACCCTGACGACCGGGCACCGGTTCGCCGTCTCTCCGGTGGACCACTCGCGGCCTCTTCCGCACGCGGCGTGGTCTACCAAGTGCGCTTGAATCAGAATTTCTACATAGACCATTTCTGGTGTGATCGAAGACCGGGGCCGCTGCGGTGGCCGCCGGTGAGAGGGCAGGAACCATGCGCGCAACGGCGGCGGCGAAACGTACGACACGGGCGACCGGGGAGGTGCGGACGAGTAGAGCAGTGCGAACCCTGCTCGCACTGCTCGTGGTGGGCGGTCTGACGCTCGCCGCGGGCTGCTCGGGCCGGGGCACCGAAACGGGCGGCGCGGCCGACGCCGAGAGCGGCAGCGCGGCGCAGGGCACCGCCGTGAAGAGCTTCGCGATCGTGACGCCCGAGAAGGAGTCGGATCACGGCTGGAACCAGCAGGGCCTGCTCGCGGCCCAGGCCGCTGCAGACGAACTCGGCATCGAGGTCGAGGAGCACTCCAACGTGGGCTACGACAACACCGAGACGATTCTGACCCAGGTGGCGGAGAGCGGTGTCGGCCTCGTGATCGCCCACGCGAGCGGTTTCAACGCGGCGGGGCACCGCGTCGGCGTGCAGACCGGCGTGCCCACGCTCGTCGTCGACATCGAGAACAACGTGCCGGGTGAGGTCGCCACGGTGATTCCGCAGCCCGAGCAGGGAGCCTACCTCGCGGGTATCGCCGCGGCGATGAAGACCGAGACGAAGAAGGTTGGAATCGTGGCCTCGGCCGAGAACCTGAACTGGTTCTTGATGGCCGGTGGTTTCGCGCAGGGCGTCTACAGCGTCGACCCCTCGATCGAGGTGGTCATCGCCTACATCGGTCCGGCCGAGTACGGCGACTCCGCCGGCGGAGCGAGCGTGACCAAGCAGGTCGTCGCCGCGGGAGCCGACGTGATCATGGGCATGGGCGACGGCGCGACGATCGGCTATCTGCAGGCGATCGAGACGGCGCAGACCGATCACCCGATCTCCTACATCGCCACGATCGGAGACGTGAGCGGTATCGTCGAGAACCCCGACACCGTGCTCACCTCGGTGCTCTGGAACTTCACCGACACCTACGTGCGGGCGATCGAAGACGTCGAGGCGGGCACCTTCGGCACCGAGACCTACGAGCTGACCGTTGCGAACGGCGGGTTGAGCCTGCAGCAGACCCCGGCGCTCAAGGGCGATATCGCCGCCGCGACCGAGGCGGCCTCCGAAGACATCGCGGCCGGTGAGATCGAGGTCGTGCGCACCGAGGACAAAGACGCGGTGCAGCAGCTGATCGACGCGAAGGGACGATAGCGCGAAAGGCCGATAGCGCGAAGGGCCGCCATGAGGCCGTTCGGAGCGCGGCGCATCCGGTACGGCACCCGTGCTGCGGAGGTCAGAAAGCAAAGCGAGGAACCCGTGTCCGACGAACCCAGGCCGACCCTGAGCCTGCGAAGCATCACCAAGCGCTTCGGCGAGGTGCTCGCGAACGACGCTGTCTCGCTCGATGCGTGGCGCGGCGAGGTGCACTGCCTGCTGGGTGAGAACGGGGCTGGCAAGTCCACGCTGATCGCAGTGCTCTCGGGAATGCAGCAGCCCGACGCGGGGACGATTGAGGTGCGCGGGGAGGCCGTGACGCTGGGGTCGCCCGCGGTCTCGCTCGAGAGGGGCATCGGCGTCGTCTACCAGCATTCCGCGCTGATCCCCACGATGACGGTGCTCGAGAACGTCATGCTCGGCGAGACGCGCGGTTTTCGGCTCGACAGGGCGGCGGCCGAGGCCCGTCTGGCGCGACTGGGCGAGATGCTCGGGGTCGAGTTCGATCCCTCGCTGCCGGTGGGGGATCTAAGCCTCGGCCAACAGCAGCAACTTGAACTCGCAAGGGCGATGTTGACCAAGCCCTCTGTGCTGGTGCTCGACGAGCCGACCTCGATGCTCACGCCGCAGGGAGTCGCGGCCATGAGCGAGAGCGTGCGACGTCTCACGGCCGAGGGCGTTGCGGTGATTCTCGTGACGCACAAGCTCGATGAGGCGCTCGCGCTCGGTGATCGCGTGACGGTGCTCCGCGCGGGCCGGGTGGTGGATCGGATCTCCCCGCACGAGCTGCGCGCGCAGAGCCGGGAAAGCAGCGCCGCGCGGATTCTCGAGGCCATGTTCGGCGGCGCGACCGCGAGTGCGACCGCGAGCGCCGCCGGGAGGGCGGAGCGGGCGAACACGGCGGGCGGGATCCCGAACCGAGCCGAAGCCCCCGAAACCCCCGAGGCCCCCGAAATTCCCGAGGTGCTGCGTCTCGAGGGCGTGAGCACCGCTGCGGACTCGGGAAGCACTCCGATCGAAGACGTCGAACTGAGCATCGGGGTGGGCGAGATACTCGGCGTCGCGGGCATCGACGGGCACGGGCAGCGGCACCTTGCCGAGGCGATCGCGGGCCAGCGTTCGCTCACTCGGGGGAGTGTGCTGCTCGGCGACGAAGACATCACGGGCTACTCGGTCAGGCGGCGGCAGCGTCTCGGCGTGCGCTACGTCACGGACGACCGCCTGGGTGAGGGCATCGTCGGCTCGTTCAGCGTCGCACTGAACCTCGTGCTGAAGCGCGTCGGCGAGCGCCCGTTCTGGCGTTTCGGTCGCGTGAACCGGGCAGCGGTCTCGGCCGAGGCGAACCGCGCGATCGCGGAGTACGAGATTCGCACGCCTTCGCCCGAAGCGCGCGCGGGCACCCTCTCGGGGGGCAACATTCAGAAGATCCTGCTCGCCCGAGAGCTCGCGCACGGCCCCCGCGTCGTGGTGTTCAACAAGCCCGGCTACGGCCTCGACCTCAAGACGGTCGCGCGGGTGCGGGATGCGATCCGGCGCTTCGCCGAGACCGGGGGAGCGGCGCTCGTCATCTCGACGGACCTCGACGAACTCGCGGAGCTCGCCGATCGCATCGTCGTGCTCGCGGGCGGGCGCATCGTCGGGCGCATCGAGAACGACGGCGGGCGGGTGCGCGAGCGCGTGGGCGAGCTGATGGTCGGGGGTGCCTCGTGAACCGCTGGATCGATGTCGCACTTCGCACCCTCGCGCCGCTGCTGCTCGCGCTCGCCACCGGCGGTCTCGTCATTCTGGCTCTGGGGGCCGATCCGCTGGCCTTCTACGCCGACGCGCTGCGACTCGGCACCGTGGGAAACGGGTGGCAGCAGACCCTCACCGCGATGGCACCCCTGCTGCTCGTCGCTCTCGGCCTGATCATCGCGTTTCGCGCGCAGCTCTGGAACCTCGGTTACAGCGGCACCTACCTGCTCTCGGCCGCAGTGGTGGCGGGGATCGCGCCCGACCTGTTCGCGGCGCTGCCCTTCGGCGCTGCGCTGCTCGTGCTGCTCGTCGTGTCGCTCGCGACCGGGGCCGCGGTCGTGATCCTGCCCGCGCTGCTGAAGGCCGTGCGCGGCACCAACGAGGTCATCACGAGCCTCATGATGTCGTTCATCGCGATCAGCCTGGCGAACCTGCTCGTGAAGGGGCCGTTTCAAGACGCGACCGTGTCGGTGCCGCAGACGCAGGTGCTCGACCTCCAGTTCATGCTGCCGTTTCTGCCCGGCACGCGGGTGCACGCGGGGTTCGCGCTCGCGCTCGGCATCGTGATCGTCTTTCACTTCGTGCTCACGAGATCGTCGTTCGGCCTGAGAATCGACATGCTCGGCGCGAGCCCGAGGGCGGCGGCCCACGCGGGCGTCGACGTGAAGGGCCTCATCGTCGCGGTGTTTCTGCTCTCGGGCGGCATGATCGCGCTCGCGGGTGCGGTGGACATGCTCGGGCTCTGGGGCTACACGCGCACCAACTGGAACCCCGGATACGGCGACAAGATTCTGCCCTTCGTGTTTCTCGCGCGATTGAACCCGCTCGGCTCGATTCCGCTGGTCGGCTTCTACGCGCTGCTCTCGACCGGTGGAACGATCGCGGCGCAGCGGGCCGGGCTCTCGGTCGACGTGCTGCTGGTGATCGTCGCGCTGGTGCTCTTCTTCATGGTGCTCATCGAGTACCTCGGCACCCGGTGGAACCTCGGCCGCAGCTACCTGCGCCGGGGGCTGTTCGGCCGCGGGCAGCGCGGCCGTGGGCAGCGCGGTGGGCAGGCTGCGGCGACCGAGGAGGCGTCGGGGAAAGACCGGGCCTCGATGCCGGAGCGGTGGCCCGAACCGCCGCACTCCGGGGGAGCGGCGCGATGACCCTCGCGAGCGAGGCGGCGCTGACCGCGTTTCTGCTGGCGGTGTTCGCGAGCGCGATTCCGCTGCTGCTCGCGGCGATCGGTGAGACCGTCGGCGAGCAGTCGGGGGTGCTGAACGTCGGCATCGAGGGCCTGCTGCTCGTCGGCGGTTACTTCGGCTTCGTCGCGACGCTCGCGAGCGGCAGCCTCTGGCTCGGGTTTCTCTGCGGCGCGCTCGCGGGAGTGGTGCTCGGGGCGGTCATGATGGTGCTCGCGGTCTGGTGCGGAGTCAATCAGATCGTGGTCGGGATCGGGATCACCCTCGCCGGCACCGGGGTGAGCAGCATGCTCTACGACTGGGCCTTCGCCGACTCGCGGCCGAGGCTGGGGCGGGCCGAGCAGTGGGCGCTGTTCCCACTGTCGGAGCTGCCGGTCGTGGGCCCCGCGGTGTTCTCGCAGCCCGGCATGTTCTACCTCGCCCTGGTCATCGCGGTGCTGACCTCGCTGTGGCTGACGCGCACCCGCCCTGGCCTGCGCCTGCGCGCGGCCGGTCAGCGCCCGGCGTCGCTCGACGCGGTCGGGGGCAGCGTCGTGCGCACCAGGTCGTTCGCGGTGCTCTTCGGGGGAGCGATGGCCGGCCTCGGCGGGGCGTACCTCGCACTCGTGTCTGCCGGAACCTTCACTCCGGGAATGACCCACGGCCTCGGCTTCCTCGCGATCGTGGTGACCATGCTCGCGCGCGGCAGGGTGCTGTGGGCGGTGCTGATCTCGCTCCTCTACGGCCTGTTCGTCGCAGCCGGCACTGCGCTGCAGCTCAGCGCGATCAGCATTCCAAGCGATGTCGTGACGATGGCACCGTTCGTCGCGGTCATGGTCACACTCGTGCTCTTCGACGGGCGCAACGCACTGCCGCCCGCGCTCGCGGCACCGTACGTGCGCGGCGCGCGGTAGCGCGACCGCCCTGCAATTCAGGCGAAGCTGACGAGGCCCGCCCGCGCCGCTGTGACCAGCACCTGCACCCGATCCCGAACGTGCCACTTCGCCATAATGCTGCCGAGGTGAGCTTTGACCGTTCCCTCCGAGACGTGGAGGGCCTCGGCGATTTCGACGTTCGACATGCCCTGCGCGAGCTTCTCCAGCACCTCGGTCTCGCGCGCGGTGAGCGACTCCAGCTCACCCGTTCCACCCGAGGGGCTCGCGTCGCGCACGTGCTTCACCAGCATCGCCGCGATTCGCGGCGACAGTGAGCTCTCGCCCTCGTGCGCCTGCCGCAGGGCATTGATGATCTCGTCGGCGCTCGAGTCCTTGAGCATGTAACCGGAGGCTCCGGCCCCCAGCATGGGGAGCACCGTCTCTCGCGTGTCCAGGGTCGTCACGGCGACCACGCACACGTCGGGCCAGCGGGAGGTGATCTCTCCCGTGGCCTCGATCCCGCCCATGACCGGCATCTGAACGTCCATCATCACGATGTCCGGGTGGAGACGTTCGACGGCGTCGATGGCCTCGAGTCCGTTCTCGGCCTCGGCGATCACGGTGATCTCGGGAGCGCGCGACACGAAGTGCGCGAGCGCAATGCGCACCAGGGGGTCGTCGTCGGTAATTAGTACCCGGATCTCATCCATGAAAACGATCCTAGAGGTTCCGCCGATAGGGGTCACGAATCGAGGATGCGCTGGGTTCGTGTCTGGCAAGGCGAAGGAGGAGGGCTTCACTGGTGGTGAAGACTCCGACGACAACGCAGCCAGGCTCGAACCCAGCGCACCGCAGTCGCGATCCCTATCGGCGGAACCTCTAGGTGCGGCGCGAACGAGTGTCTCGCGCGAGAAATCGGCGCGCTGTATCGCGCCCCGATGCGGTGCCGCGCCACGGCTGAGCCGTTCGATTCGTCGGTGAGCGGGCTTTCGGCGGAAGACCCTCGGACGCTCTAGTCCCACGCTCATCATCGCGCCGAATTTCTGGCGAAAAACACTAGACCTTTGGCCAATAAGAGTCTAGCTATTTGTCAGATGTGCACAGAGTTCTTTCCCGAAAGGATGGATACCAGAACAAGACGTTTGGTCAATTGAGGGGGTGTTTGACATGACTGTTTGGAATCGTATCGCCTATCTTTTCGGCATTCGCTAATATACCCCTTGATTGGGGGAATCGAATAGCATGTGGGCGCGCGGGGACACGAGGGTAGAATCTCGACGCTTTCAACTGGGCAGAAATGAGCGGTTGAATCGCCCAGAATGCATCGCGCTTCTGACAATTGCTGCCGGTGTTGCCGTTGTTGATTTGACTGGGTTCGTCACCGCACCCGGTGCTGATCTTCTGCAAGTAGCGCTTAGCATCGCTACTACTCTCACGTTCGTGCTGTATCTGTGGTCGCCACTCGTGGCCACATCCGTGCTCGGTCTTGTGGTGATCCTGTCGTTCTTCGTGAACAACGTGGTCGCCGGGCTCATGGCTGGAGCGATCGCTGCGGGCCTTGTCCTTCGGTTGGGATCCACCTCTCTGGTCATCGGCTACGCGGGGGGTTTCCTTGTCGCTAACGCCATTTATGCCTTTGTCTACGAGACGAATGACTCCACTCCGACAAACGTTGCGCTGTTCCTAATTCTCGCGGCTCTGTCCGGTGGTGTCGGGCTCGCACTGCGAATGGCTTACATGCGGGGGCACCGCCTGGAGCACGAACTCGCGGAGCGAGAGGAACGCGAACGCGAGGCCGTACTGGCCGAGCGAAGATGGATCGCCGGCGAACTCCACGACAGCATTGCGCACCACCTGACCGTTGTTGCCATGCACGTACAGCTGCTCGACGATGATCGGGCTCGTTCCGGATCGCAGGAGGCGATCCGCGTCGCCGCGCGAAAGGCGCTGAGTGATCTGCGCTTCGTCATCGAACTCGCGGAAGACGCGCCGCGAGGCAAAGAGTTTCCCTCGGGCGACCTCGCCGCCGCCATCGAGGAGGCGAGCGAAGAGTTCGAAGCCACGGGGCACCCCGTCGTGTGCGACGGCAACCCCGCTGACGAGAACATCCCCCGCGGCGCGGAGATCATTCTGGCGAGAATCGTTCGCGAGTCCGCGACGAATATTCTCAAGTACGCCGGCCCCGGAGAGGTGCGCTTCCAACTGGAGATCCGCCCCGACTCGATCACACTGACCATTCGCAGCCCTCTCCCGACGACACCGCGACGCGACCTGCCCTCCACCGGCACCGGGCTCAACCGAATGGCCCAGCGAGTGCTCGGGGTCAGCGGAGAATTCAGCGCCGGCCCCGTCGATGACGCGTGGCTCGTCTCCGTGCGCCTACCGGTCGCCTGAGTCGGGCGCAGGGACGCACGGGTGAACTTCAGAGTATGTTCCGAGTTCATCCCAGAGCGATATGGCCGTTCGCGAGGCATCTTCGGTAGGCTCGATGGGATTGCAACACCACCCGTACCGAAAGGTTGCTCATGCGAGTGCTTGTCACGAGTTCCCGAAACACCTTCGCGCTGGACATCATCCGTAAGCTCGGGAGCACGGGGCACACGGTGGTGGCGGCAGACACCTACAGGGAGGCCGTCGGCAACCACTCGAGGTTCGCCGATGCCCACGAGGTCACCGCCTCCCCGCGGTTCGAGACCGACAAGTTCATCGAAGACGTTCGCGATATCGTCGAGCGCCACGAGATCGACCTGATCATCCCGACCTTCGAAGAAGCCTTCTACCTCTCCGCTCGCGCGCACGACCTGCCCGACGGCGTTCGGTTGTTCATGGGCTCCTTCGACAAGCTCGCCCGCCTGCACGACAAGGGGAGCTTCCAGCGCCTCGTAGAGCAGGCCGGGGTGCCGATTCCCGAGACGGTCGTGGTGTCGAGCGAAGAAGAGCTTCACGCGGCCATCGAGCGTTTTCCGCGCTTCTTCGCCCGCGCGGTGTTCTCGCGCGGCGGAGTGGGGCTGCTGACCAACACCGGCCCGCTGGCCGGCAAGATGGCGGTCGAGGACTGCCACCCCACTCCCGAGCAGCCCTGGCTCGTGCAGCCCTTCACCGACGGCCCCATGGTCTGCACCTACAGCGTCATCGTCGACGGCAAGGTCACGGCCCAGTGCACCTACACTGCCCCCGAGCAGTGGGCGCACAGCACCGGCATCACGTTCCTCGCGGCCGACAGCTCGAAGACGCTCGAGTACACCCAGCGCCTCATCGACGAGCTCGACCCGAACTTCTCGGGGCAGCTCTCCTTCGACTTCGTCAACCACGAGGGCGAGCTCTACGCGATCGAGTGCAACCCGCGGCCCACGAACGGGGTGATCCTCATCGAGACAGACGAGTTCGTTGCGGCGCTCACCGGCGCGGCAGAGGATCCCGTGGTCGTCGAGCCGGGGGTCGAGCGGGAGATCAAGCTGGCGGTGCTCGCCGACGCGTTCACCGAGCCCATCAAGCACCTTCCCACCTCGCTGCACGACCTCATCCACGTGCGCGACATCGGAGCCGGGTGGCACGACTCCTTCGCGATGATGTGGGGACCCGCCGCGATCGTTCACGGTGCGAAGCTCAGCCACGGGCAGCGCAAAGAACTGATGGCGGCCATGGGCGACGACATCGTGTGGAACGGCGAAGTCATCGAGGGCATGACTCCGGAAGACGCCGAGGCTCTGCAGGCGGTGCACGCGCAGCGCATCTAGCGACTCTAGCGCAGCAGCGTCGTTTCGAGCCGCAGCCCTGCTGCGAGCAGTCTCGCGAAGAGGTCGGCAGTGCCTCGGCGCGGCAGGTTGCTCAGTCTCTCCGCTGTGCTCGGCAGTTGATGCTGCCGACCGAGGATCAGCCACCTCAGGGCATTCAGCAGCGCAACGGGGTGGGTGTCGAGGGCGCTGTGCCCGTTCTCGATCGGCACCAGCACGCCCTCGCGCGCGGTGCGGGCGACCCTGGCCGCGATGGCGGGAGGCGTGCGCAGGTCGCGATCACCCGAAAGCAGCACCATCGGCCAGGAGAACTCCGGTGTCAGGGCCGGCAGGTCGAAGGGTTCGCCAGCGAACCCGGGAAAGCGGTCGGCGATGGGGGCGTAGGTGAGCGCGGGATC
The DNA here is from genome assembly GCA_047973175.1 of Leucobacter sp. Classification (GTDB taxonomy): domain Bacteria; phylum Actinomycetota; class Actinomycetes; order Actinomycetales; family Microbacteriaceae; genus Leucobacter. Next base: position 24,893 of record JBKEBN010000145.1, on the reverse strand, counting down.
CAGCGGCAGCCCGTCGGGGAGCGGGCCGTAGCGCAACTCCCTGAAGCCGATCGTGCCGACGAGGTCGAACTCGTAGATTGCGGGCATGCGGGTGATCGAGGCGTCGCGCGTCGCGTACGATTCGAGTGCCCTCCAGACCGGATCGCGGCGGCGCAGCCGCTGTCGCAGGAGCGGAAGCGCGAGGTCGGCACCGCCGAATTCGTAGGCGGCCCGGGTCACGTCGAGGAGTGCGCGCTGGTCGATATCGGTCTCGGCCAGCCGCCGAACCTCGGTCGCGATCGGGCTGTCCTCCTCCCAGAACAGTCGCCGGATGACTCGACGCTCGACCTCCAGGTCTCCGGTGGACTGCAGGGCCGAGTCCAGGAGCATGCCGGAGACCCTGTCGGGGTGTCGGGCACCGAAACTGGAGGCGAGGTAGCTTCCGTAGGAGGAGCCCACGATGAAGGCGGAATCGATCCCCTCCCGATCCAGAACCGCCGCGATGTCGTCGACCACGTCGGTGACGCGCATCGCCGAGTGCGGCAGGTCGTGCCCGCCCGTGTCCCTGCGGGAAAGCCCCACCCCGCGGTGCTCGACCATGACGAGGTCGAGCCCGCCGCTGGCGGCGAGACGCCGCAGCCCCCGGTAGGGCAGCACCGAACCGAGGCCCGGGCCTCCGGGAATCACGACCGCGGGAGGAAGACCGCGCGGGCCGCTGCGAACGTAGGCCAGATCGAAGTCGGGCGAGCCCTCGGCCGCTGGACGGCGGATGCGCCGAAGCCCCGGAGTGCTCGAGGCGAGGCCCAGCAGAGCCCGACCCACGGGCTGCTCGCCCGAGCGGGCGACCACTGAGACATCTCCGTACCCCACCCGTCGAGTCTACAGAGCGATCGGCGCGACCCGAGGCGCGTATGAGTGAGGCGCATGCGCGGAAGGCTAGGATTGTGCCGTGGATGAACACAGAGACGCGCACGACGAAGGTCACGCGACCGCGGCGGATGCCGCGGATGCCGATGACGCTTCGAGCGCGCTGCCGCTCGGCGTGCGCATCGCCGCGGCCTGGTCGTGGCGACTGATCATCATCGGGCTCGCGCTGGCCGGCTTCCTGTGGCTCATCGTGCAGGTGCGCATCATCGTGATTCCCGTGCTGATCGCAATCCTGCTCACTGCGCTGCTCGCTCCGATCGTGGGGTGGATCGAGCGCCAGGGCGCGCCGCGCTGGATCGGGGTGGTGACCGCGCTCGCGGTCTTCGTCGCCTCGGTGTGGGTGCTGGTGACGCTTATCGTGACGCAGCTGCGCAACGGGCTCAGCGACGTGACCGAGCGCTCCACCGCGGCCTGGCGCGACTTTCTCGCCTGGATGGAACAGGTGTTCGGCATCAGCGGCGACCAGGTCAACGGCTGGATCGATCAGGTCATTCACACGATCGAGAACTACCAGAGCGAAATCTGGAGCGGAGCCCTCGGCGTCGCCACGACCGCCGGGCAGCTCGTGACCGGGGCACTGCTGACCATGTTCTCGCTGATCTTCATGCTCATCGACGGCAGGCGCATCTGGTACTGGGTGGTCGGGTTCACCCCGGCGAACGCGCACGCCGCGGTCGATGCGGCCGGGCGATCCGGCTGGGTCTCGGTGGGGCAGTACGTGCGCGTGCAGATCTTCGTGGCGTTCGTCGACGCGGTCGGTATCGGCGTCGGTGCCGCGCTGCTCGGAGTGCCGCTGCCGATCCCGATCGCGATCCTCGTGTTTCTCGGATCGTTCATCCCGTTTCTCGGTGCCATCACCACGGGAATGCTCGCCGCCTTCATCGCGCTCGTCTACAACGGCCCGCTCAACGCGCTCATCATGCTGGGCGTCGTGATTCTCGTCAATCAGATCGAGGGGCACGTGCTGCAGCCGCTCGTCATGGGCAGCGCGGTGCGGGTGCACCCGCTCGGCGTCGTGCTCGCGGTGTCGACCGGTGCGCTGATCGCGGGCATTCCGGGGGCGCTCTTCGCGGTGCCGCTCGCGGCCTCCGCCAACTCGATCGTCAACACGCTCGCCTCCAAGCAGTGGGAACGCGGGAGAGATCCCGTAGCCGAGTATCACAAACGTGAGAAAACGCACCACACCGCCAAACACCGCGCTCGCATGGTCGCACGCCTGCGGCGCAAGGAAGGACACCGATGACCGAGGTCGCCGCTCCGACGCTTGAACAGTTCGAGCACGCACTCGAGGTGGTGCACCGAGTCACCCAGCGCACCCCCATCGAGTCGTCGCGCTACCTCGCGGAGATCTCCGGCGTGCCGGACGTGTATCTCAAGTGCGAGAACCTGCAGCGCACCGGCGCGTACAAGCTGCGCGGTGCCTACAACCGGCTGCTGCAGCTCACCGAGGAGGAGCGCGCGCGCGGCGTCGTCGCGGCGTCGGCGGGCAACCACGCGCAGGGCGTCGCATTCGCGGCCCGTGAGCTCGGGATCAAGGCGACCATCTTCATGCCGTTCGGCGTCGCCCTGCCCAAGTTGCAAGCGACCCGCCACTACGGGGCGGACGTGGTGCTCGAGGGGGCCAGCTTCGACGACACCAACCGCGCCGCGCAGGAGTTCGTGGCAGAGAGCGGCGCAATCTTCATTCCGCCGTTCGACCACCCCGCTGTGATCGAGGGGCAGGGAACCGTTGCGCTCGAGATGCTCGCCGTGCACCCCGAGATCGAGACGATGATCGTGCCCATCGGCGGCGGTGGTCTCGTCTCGGGCGTGGCGGCCGCCGCGAAGCAGTGGGCCGAGCGACAGGGCCGCACCATACGCGTCATCGGCGTGCAGTCCGAGAACGCCGCCGCGTTCAAGCACTCGCTGAGGGCGGGCAGCCCGGTGACCATCGAAACCCGGCCCACCATCGCCGACGGCATCGCGGTCGCGCGGCCGGGCGACCTCACCTTCGCGCTCGTGAGCGAGTACGTCGACGAGGTCGTCACGGTGAGCGACGACGACATCGCGCGCGCGATCGTCATGCTGCTCGAGCGCGCGAAGCTGGTGGTGGAGCCCGCGGGTGCCGCGGGCGTCGCCGCGATGCTCACCGGCAAGGCGCGTCCCACCGGGGTCACGGCCACGATCCTCTCGGGCGGAAATATCGACCCGCTGCTGCTGCAGCGCGTCATCGGGCACGGCCTCGCGGCCTCGGCGCGCTACCTCAAGCTGCGCATCCTGATGCCCGACGTTCCCGGGCAGCTGGTGCGCACGGCCTCCATCGTCGCCGGGCAGAACGCCAACGTGGTCGAGGTGATCCACACCCGCCACGCCACGGAACTCCCCATCAGCGACATCGAACTCGAGCTGCACATCGAGACGCGCGGGCAGCAGCACGGCGATGCGGTCGTACGGGCGCTCCGCGAAGCGGGCTACACCGTGCGGGTCGGCGAGCGCTACTGACCGCCGCGGAGAGCTGCTGACCGCCGCGCCTACGCCTGGAGCGCGGGGGCGTGGAGCGCGAGCAGCTCGTCGTAGGTCTCCCGGCGCGCGACGAGCCTCGCCCTCCCGTCAGCGACGAACACGATCGCCGGTTTGAGCGCGCCGTTGTAGTTGTTCGCGAGGGTGTAGCCGTAGGCCCCCGTCGTGGCAGTGACAACCAGGTCGCCGACCTTCGCTGCGGGCAGCGGAGCCCGATCCACGAGCAGGTCACCCGATTCGCACTGCCGGCCGACGAGCTGCGCGGTCTCGGCCCATGGCTCCGCGGCTCGGTTCGCGAGCAGGGCCTCGTAGCGCTGACCCATGAGCGCGGCGTCCATCTGGTCGGCGAGTCCGCCGTCGACCGCGACGAAGACGCGCCCCGTGCGCTTCACGGTGGTCACCCGGTACAGGGTCACCCCGGCGCGGGCGACGATCGCCCGGCCCGGTTCGATCACGAGCTTCGCGTTCGCGGGGAGGTGGGCGCGAGCCGCTTCCACCACGGCATCGAGGTATTCGTCGACGGTCGGGGCGTCATCGTCGTAGCTGTATTTCACGCCGACGCCCCCTCCCACGTCGTAGGTCTCGAACGATCCCGCCGCGGCGATCTTCTGCACGGCCTCGGCGAACTGCCCGACGTCGAGAATCTGCGAGCCGATGTGCAGGTGCACGCCCTCGAACTCCATGAGCGGGTGAGCCCGCATGCGTTCGATGGCGGCGAGTGCCTGATCCATCGGCAACCCGAACTTCGAATCGTCGCCGCCGGTGGCCTGCGCGGCGTGCGTCTTGGCGTCGACCCCCGGAATCACGCGCAGAAGGAGCTTCTGCGGTCGGGTGAGCAGCCGCTCGAGTCGGTCGAGCTCGTCTTCGTTGTCGACGATGATGACGTCGACGCCGGCTTCGAGCGCCATCGCGAGTTCGGCGTCGGTCTTCGCGTTGCCGTGCAGGTGGAGGCGCTCGGGCGGCACCCCGGCGGCGAGAGCCATCTTCAACTCTCCGCCGCCGGCCACGTCGACCGAGATCCCCTCCTCGGCCGCCACCCGGTACATGCCGACGGCCGGGAACGACTTCGAGGCCCAGAGCACCTCGGAGTTCGGCCAGCGCTCTCGCAGCCCGCGTGTGAATCGGCGGATCTGGTTGCGCAGGCCGGTCTCGTCGTAGACGTAGAGCGGTGTTCCGAAGCGCTCGGCGAGGTCTTCGAGAGAGGCCCCGCCGATGTGCAGCACACCGCGCTCGTCGAGGCCGGACTCCTCGGGGAGGATCGACCAGAGCTCTCCGAGGCGAGTGCCCTCGGGGTTCGGCCGAGTGAGTTCGGGCATGGTTCGTCTCCTTCGCGCTGGTGAGGCGGGGTCGGTGCTGCTTCGGGGTTCTGCGGCCGGGGTGGGCGGGATCAGTCGAGGAGTTCGTCGGCCTGAGCGACGTACTCCTCCGTGGCGTTGCGGGGCACCACAACGACGGGCACGGGCGAGTGGCGCACGATCTTCATCGCGTGCGATCCGAGCGATATGCGTGCGAGGGGGCCGAGGCTGCTCGATCCGACGACGAGAACCTCCGTCTCGTGCCACGGGATCGAGCGCAGCGCCTCACCCCAGCTTCCGCCCGAACCGACGACGACCTCGACGGAGGCGGGCGGCCGCTCGAACTGCTCGATCGCGTCGAGCACCTCTGAGACGTCCTCGCGAATCTGATCCTCCCACTCGGAGACGATGTCGTTCTCGACGTCCTGCCCCACGCGGGCGGCGAGAAAGGCGCGCGGCCTGGTGTGGAACGAGGCGATGCGAATGCCCTCTCCCGCCTCCGCGGCGATCGCGGCGGCACCGATCACGAGGTCGCCGGAGGTCTCGGATCCGCTGTAGGCGGCCGTCACCCGCGAGAGCACGGCACCGGGAGCGGCTCTGAAGCCGTGGGGAGCGACGGCGACAGGCACGTGGGCGCTGTGCAGCAGGCCGGTGACGACCGAGCCGAGCTCGACCTCATCCCCCCTGTCGCTCTCGGTCACCTTCTCGCCCACCACGAGCCGCGTCGCCGACACCTCCTCGCAGGCCTCGAGCAGCCCGCGCCGGGTGCTCGACGCGTCATGCACCCGGTACGTCGCGGCGATGTCATCGGGTATGACCGCCTTCGCCTTTTCGAGCACGGCCTCGGCCTCCTCGCGCACGAAGCGCTGGTACTCGCCGTCGACACCGCTCAAGCGGCGGGATCGAGGCCAGGCGGCCGAGTTCACGGCGACCGCGACCAGCGGCAGATCCGACGACCTCGCGATCAGCACCGCGAGGTGCAGGGCCGCGTGCGAGCAGTGCCCGGGGGCCACTCCGACGACGATGCTCATCGCTTCTCCTCCCCGTCAGCCGGATTCGCAACCGGATCCGGAACGCTCAGCGTACCGGTCTCGAGGTGCTCGGCGGCGCGTTCCGCGTCGCCCTCGCGGTACTTGCCGGGGCCGACGAGCACGATGAGGCCCGAGTCCAGCTGCTGACCGAGCATCGAGTTCTTGCGCCCGGTGAACCACCACCACACGATCACGAGCGCCGTCCAGACGAGGAACACGAGAATGGTGATGAGCTGCAGGTTGCGAATGATCCAGAGGCAGCCGATGATCGAGAGAATCGGGATCAGCGGGTAGAACGGCACCTTGAACTTACGCTCGAGGTCGGGTTCGCGGCGACGCAGCACCATCACCGCGATCGCCACGACGGTGAAGGCGGCGAGCGTGCCGATCGAGGTCATCTCCGCGAGGAAGTTGATGGGCAGCACGCCCGCGAGAATGCCGACCACGATCGCGACGATCACGGTGTTCGCGACCGGGGTCATGGTGCGCGGGTTCACCCGCTGGAAGATCTTCGGGGCCATGCCGTCGCGCGACATCGCGAAGAGGATGCGGGTCTGGCCGTAGAGCACCACGAGGGTGACGCTGAAGATCGAGATGACCGCGCCCGCGGCGATGAGGGTGCCGGGCCACGAGGCGCCGATGATGTTCTCGAGGATCTGCGAGAGGCCGGCCTTCTGGCCCTCGAACTCACTCGCGGGCTGCGCGCCGAGACCGGCGGTGGCGACGAGCACGTACATCGTGGTCACGATGACGAGCGCTGCGATGAGCGCGATCGGGAGGTTGCGACGCGGGTTCTTCGCCTCGTCGCCGGCCGTTGCGACCGCGTCGAGACCGACGAACGAGAAGAAGATGATGCCGGCACCGGCCATCACCCCGTTGAAGCCCATAGGCGCGAAGTCGGCGAAGTTGTTCGTGTTCCAGCCGGTGAGGCCGACCGCCACGAAGAACAGCAGCACGGCGATCTTGATGATCACCATGATCGTGTTCGCGACGACGGAGTGCGACGTGCCGCGCACGAGCAGGAACGCGCAGAGCGCGATGAGGATCACGGCCGGCAGGTTGATGATGCCGCCCTCCTCGGGAGCGGCCGAGAGCGCCTGGGGCAGCTGGAAGCCGAAGAGGTTGTTCAAGAGCTGATTGACGTACTGCGACCAGCCGACCGCGACCGCCGCCGTCGAAACGCCGTACTCGAGCAGCAGACAGGCGGCCACGCCCATCGCCGGCAGCTCGCCGAGCGTGCTGTAGGCGTACGAGTAGGACGATCCCGACACCGGAACGCTGCTCGCCAGCTCGGCGTAGCAGAGCGCTGAGAGACCGGCGATTGCGGCCGCGATCACGAACGACCAGATCACCGCGGGGCCGGCAAGGGGCACGGCTTCGGACAGGATGAAGAAGATGCCGGTGCCGATCGTGCCGCCGACGCCGATCATGGTGAGCTGGAAGAGGCCGATGCTGCGCTTGAGCTTCGTGCCGCCCTCACCTCCGTCTCGCGGTACCGGCTTCACTCGGAAGAGCTGTTGTCGCAGCGTACTTGTCATGTAAGTCTCCAGACTTCATCGTCATCTTGCGGGCCGCGGCTCGCTCGACAGGGGTGGGTGATGGTGGGCTTGGTTGGTCAGAGATGCCGGATCACGCGGAAGCGGTCGACGGTCGGGGTGATCGCGCCGCGCACGTAGCCAGTCGGCGACGCGGCGACGGCCTGCAGGAACGCGATGCTCTGCGGGGTGATCTCCTCGCCCGGCATCACGTTCGGAATGCCCGGCGGGTAGGCCGCCAGCGTATCCGCGGAGACGCGGCCCACGGCTTCCTCGGCGGGCACGACCTCGGTGTCGCCGAAGAAGCCGTCGCGCGGGATCACGCGGAGCACTCCGGCCGCTGGGAGCGGCGGAAAGGCGGGGGCTGCCGCGACTGCTGCCCGCTCGGCAGCGGCGGCTTCCGACTCGACGGCTGAGATCAGCGCGCGATGCACCGCCGCGAAGTCGGGGGTCTTTCCCGCGCCGACCACGGCGACGATCGAGGTCGCGGTCGACATCTCGAAGTAGATGTCGGAGACGTCGATGAGGTGCTGCCGTATCCAGTGGCCGCTCACGCCCGAGGGCGAGACATCGATGGGCACCCGCAGCAGGTCGGTCGCGACGATGTCGTCGAAGCGGTCGAACTCGTCGCTGACGACGCCGAAACGCGGATCTTCGCGGAGCGCTTGACGAAACTCCCGGGCGGCGGCGATGGAGCGCCCGATGGCCTCTTCGCCGGTCGCCAGAGCCGAGCGCGCGATGTCGAGCGAGGCGCGCAGCAGCGCGCTCGATGAGGTCGAAGCGGTCATGCCGAAGGCGCGCTCGATGAGGGGTTCGAGGCGGTCGGCGAACTCGGTGTCTCCGAGGTGCAGCATCGCCGACTGGGTGAGGGATCCGGCGAGCTTGTGCGTGCTCGAGATCACCACGTCGGCACCGAGCCTGGCGGGCGACTCGGGGAGCTCGGGGTGGAAGCCGAAGTGCGGGCCCCAGGCCCCGTCGACGATGATGGGGACGCCGTGCGCGTGCGCGACCTCGGCGAGACCGCGCACGTCGGAGACGGAGCCGAAGTAGCTCGGCGAGACCACGTACACGGAGGCCGCCGTGCGACCCGACTGCTCGGCGGCGGTGAGGGCGCTGTCGAGCGCCGCCGGCGAGATGCCGTGCGCCATGCCGTGCCGGTCGTCGACCGACGGCGAGACGAACGACGGGATGAGGCCGGCGGCGAGTACGCCGTCGCTGAAGCTCGAGTGGGCGTTGCGCTGGGACACGACGCGGTCGCCGAGGCCGCGCACGGCGATCGCGGCGGTGCGGTTCGCCTGCGAGGCTCCGTTGGTGAGAAACCAGGTGCGGCGCGCGCCCCACGCGTCGGCCGCGAGTTCGAGGGCGCGGTCGAAGGGCGGATGCTCGCCGAGATCGACGTCGTCGACGAGCATGGGGATGTCGAGGCGCAGCGTGCGCTCGCCGAAGTAGTTCGCGAGGCGGGAGGCGATGGCGTCGTCGGTGCCGCCGTGGCCGGGGACCATGAGCTGTACCGGATTGCGGGCGACGTACCGGTCGAGCGCGTCGGCGTAGGGAGTCTCTTCGTGCTGCATACATCTATGCTCACCCGTGATTTGGCCGAGCGGAATGCCGAGAATTCTCTCAGTCCACATATCATGTATGTGACTCAGAACGAATTATCCGCGGGTACGCTAGATGAGGTAGGTGAGTTGTGATCGACCATCGCCAGCTGCAGGCGCTCAGCGCGGTGCACCGTGAGGGATCGGTCACCCGCGCGGCGCGAGTGCTCGGCTGGAGTCAACCGACGGTCGACCACCACCTCAGAAACCTCGAACGCCTGGTGGGCGCGCCCGTGCTGCAGCGCTCGCATCGCGGAAGCATTCTCACCCGCGTCGGAGCGCTGCTGCACGACCGCGGTCAGGAGATTCTCGCGCTGCACGAGCGCGCGCTGCGGGAGGCGCGAGAACTCACGCGCACGGACAAGGTGCGGCTGCGGTTCGGCACGATCCCCACCGCGGCAGCGCTGCTGCTGCACTCGATCGTGACCCGGGTGGGCGAGTTCGGCATCGAGATCGACGCGAAGCTCGAGGAGGTGCCGAGGCTCGTCGACCAGGTGAACCGGCACGAACTCGACGCGGCGATCGTGTACTCGGTGCCGGGGCACGAGCTTCCGCTTCGCGCCGACATCGTCGTCACGGAGGTGCTGCGGGATCCGGTGCTCCTGGCGCTTCCGGAGCAGCACCCGCTCGCTTCGCTGCCCTCCGTCGACCGCGCCTCGCTGCTCAAACTCGCGGGGGAGCGCTGGCTCTTCGCGGCGGCCTGGGACGATCCCATGGACGCGGTCGTCATCGACACCTTCGCCGCGGCCGGGTGCGCGCTCGACATCGCGATCCGCACCGACGACTTCCAGGTCATGCTCGGTATGGTCGCCGCCGGCATGGCCGTGAGCATCATCCCGAAGGTCGCGAGCGGAGCGGGGCACCCGGGTGTGGCACTGCTGCCGATCGACGATCCCGCGTTCGTGCGCTCGCTGCTGCTCGTCGCACCCGGAGAGGGCCCGCGCCGCGGCCCGTCGCCCATGGTGAGGCGACTCGCGTCCGCGGTGCGGAGCGCACTCGCCGAGCTCGAGAACACCGGATAAGGAGCGGTGCGCTTCGCTCGAATGTCTAGAGGGAGGCCGGACTCATGCCGACCTTTGCGCCGGCCTGGCGAGCGAAGAGGCGGATCGCGCGCAGGGCGTCGGGGACCGCGATGCTGCCGCCCGCGACGATGTGCAGGCCGTAGGCGTCTTCGAGAGCCACGAAGTTCATCGCGACGTCGTCGAGGGGGCCGGTGAGGGAGAACTCGCCCGACTCGACGCCCTCGGCGAGAATGCCGCGGTAGAGTTCGAGCTGTTCGTGGTAGAGCTTCTGCACGAGTTCGTCGTGCAGCGGCGATTTGCCCGCGAGCACGTCGAACTCGTAGAGCAGGCGCATCAGCGCGTCGTCGGGGCCGTCGGGCAGACCAGTCTCGATCGCGGTTCTGAGCTTTGCAGCGGCTCCGTGCTGCTGTGCGACGAGCTCTGCGCGATCCTGACCCACGCGGCGGATACCGGCCGCGTGCGCTTCGATGAGGATCGCATCGAGGTCGGCGTAGTAGTAGAGCAGGGCACCCCGGGTGACGCTCGCCTGATTGGCGATGTCGGTGAGCGTGATGTTGCGGAGCCCGTGCTTGGCGGCCGCTTCGAGGGCAGCTTCGATGACCTCGTTTCTGCGCTGCTGCTGCCTGCTGGGTCGAGCCATGTGTGCCAGTATGCCAGCTTCGGCCTGTGCGGGCGGTCACGATGCGTGCCCGCCCGCGCTCCGGAGGCTCGACGAAGGTGCGCGATTAATTTCGAAATAATTCTTTTACTTTGGAGTAAAAGTCTTACTCTAGAGTAAAAGAACTTGTCCGAGGCACTTGTTCGGACCCGATATTCAGGAGTAGACATGGTCGTCGACACCCTTTACACCGGTGGAAAGATCCGCACCTTCGATCCCGCGCAGCCCTGGGCCGAGGCCCTCGCAGTCACCGGAGATCGCATCAGTTACGTGGGCCCGGCCTCCGAGGCCCCCGCGGCCCGCAACACGGTGCAGCTCGAGGGCCGGCTCGTCACGCCGGGCGTCTCCGACACCCACAACCACCTGCTGCTCGGCTACGACGACCTCGCGGTGAGCCTCGACCAGGTGCAGAGCCTCGACGTCGTGCGCCAGCGCATCGCGAAGTTCACCGAGGAGCACCCCGAGCTCGAGTGGATCTGCGCGGAGAACGCGCTCTACTCGGTCGTCGAGGGGCGTCGCCCGAACGCCGACGACCTCGTGGGCGTCACCGACAAGCCCGTCTTCATCACCACCTACGACCAGCACTCGGTGTGGCTCAACCGACCCGCGCTCGCCAAGCTCGGCATTCTGAACGGCGGCGACATCGCGTGGGGCAACCCCGAGATCGACGACGTGACGGGCGAGCCGACCGGCTGGGTCACCGACTTCTACACCTGCGCCATGACGATCGACGGCCTCGCCGAACTGCAGCGCGACATTCCGATGTACTCGCCCGACCGCCGCTACGCCAAGATCGTGAACAGCCTCGACATGGCCGCGCGTTTCGGCATCACCACCGTGGTCGAGCCGCAGGTGCCGCTCGCCGAGCTCGATCTCTTCGCCCGCGCCGAGCGCGAGGGGAAGCTGACGAGCCGCGTCATCGCCGCGATCTACCACCCGGTCGGTGCCGACGGCGACTTCCGCGCCCGCATCACCGAGGCGATCCGCGAGACCCCGCAGCACGAGCGCTTCAAGCTCGGCCCCGTCAAGCTCTACGCCGACGACGTGGTCGAGCCGCACACGGCCGCCATGCTCGAAGACTACGCCAACCGTCCCGGGCACCGCGGCAAGCCGAGCCTGCCGCCGACCGAGTTCACGCAGCTGTTCATCGAGCTCGACAGGCTCGGCTACCAGGTGCACACGCACGCGACCGGCGACTGGGGGATCCGCCTCACCCTCGACTCGATCGAGGCCGCGCAGCGCGCGAACGGCACCGTTGACGCCCGCCACGGCATCGTCCACGTCGAGTGCCTCGCGCCCGAAGACCTGCCCCGATTCAAGCAGCTGGGCGTCGCCGCAGCGATGCAGCCCCGCCACGCGTCGCCCGACCTCGTCGCGGGCACCTGGATGGAGAACATCGGCGAGGAGCGCTGGGATCGCGCCTGGCGGCTGAAGTCGATGGTCGACTCGGGTGCCCTCGTCACGTTCTCGAGCGACTGGCAGGTCGGCGAGATGGATCCGCTCGTCGGCGTCAACGTCGCGCTCACCCGGGCACGGCTCGACGGCAGCGATCCCTGGACCCCGGAGGAGCGGCTCGACCTCGATCGCACCCTCGAGGCCTACACCAAGGGCGGTGCCGAAGCCTTCCACCACGAGAACGCGGTCGGCATGCTGCGCGAGGGGTACCTCGCAGACCTCGTGGTCTGGTCCGGCGATCTCTACGACATGGAGCCCGCAGAGATTCTCGAACAGCACGCCGACCTCACCGTCGTCGGAGGCAACGCGATCCACGACCAGCGCGGCGAGCTCGGCGGCACGCCCGCCGCTGCTCGCATGCAGGATCCCGGCGGGGCCGACGGACAGAGCTGCGGTGAGCCCGGATCAGCCGGCGACCACGACCACGCCCACGCCCACTGAGGCCGGGGCGTGTCTCGTAAATCGGTGCATGCTGCGGTGCGTCCGAAGCGCGTGCTCGCTGCGTTGTCGTCGTCGACTTTGCCACCAGCAAAGCCTTCCTCCTCCGCCTTGCGATCCCGCGCTTCGGCCACATCCTCGCGATGCACTGATTTACGAGACACACCCCAGTCGTCATCCTGCGCGAGCGAAGCGAGTCGCAGGATCTCCCCAGCCATTGGATTCTGCGACTCCGGCCCTCGGCCTCCGCGCAGGATGACGAATTGAACACGATGAAGTGAAGGAACCCATGTCCACTCTGCCCTCCCACTCCGGAGTCGCCGCCGGTGACGACCAGATCGCCCACGCGATCACCCACGATCCCGGCCAGCTCAAGCGCACGCTGAAACTTCGCCACCTCGTCTTCATCGGCCTCGCCTACATGGCACCGATGGCCGTGTTCGACATGTTCGGCATCGTCTCTGACGAGACCGACGGGCACGTGCCCCTCGCCTACCTCGTCGTGATGATCGCGGTGCTGTTCACGGCGTTCAGCTACTCGCGCATGGTGCGCATCTTCCCGATCGCGGGATCCGCCTACACCTACGTCAAGGAGGCGATCAACGCGCACCTCGGCTTCATGGTGGGGTGGGCCGCCACCCTCGACTACCTGCTGCTGCCGATGATCAACGCGATCCTCTCGGCGATCTACATGGGGGCGGTCTTCCCCGACGTGCCGTTCTGGATCTGGGTGCTGCTCACGGTCGGGATCTGCACCGCGCTCAACCTCATCGGTGTGAAGATGGCGGCGAGCATGAACGTGATCCTCGTGCTCATCCAGTTGGTCGTGGCGGTGCTCTTCATCGTGTTCACGATCATCAACATCAACAACGGCGCGAACGGTGCCGAGTACACGATCAAGCCCTTCTTCGAGCCCGGTATGCACACGGCCTCGATCGCGGCGGGCGCGGCGCTCCTCGCGCTGTCGTTCCTCGGCTTCGACGCGGTGTCGACCCTCGCGGAGGAGGCCGAGCGGCCGACGAAGGACATTCCGCGCGCGATCTTCCTGATCGTGCTCGTGGCGGGCGCGTTCTTCATGACGGTGACCTACATCATGCAGACGCTGTTCCCGGATGTGTCGCAGCTCGGCGACATCGTGGGGGCCTCGCCCGTGATGGCGAAGTACGTCGGCGGTGCGGCGTTCCAGGCGATCTTCGTCGGGGGCTACATGATGGCGGTGCTCGGCTGCGGCATCACGCAGCAGATGAGCGCGGCGCGCCTGATGTATGCGATGGGACGCGACGGGGCGCTGCCGAAGCGCCTGTTCAGCAGCGTCAACCGAACCGGTGTGCCGGTGTTCAACGTGCTGCTCGTGGGGCTCGTCGCGCTCACCGCCATGTTCGTCGACCTCGACCAGGCCTCCTCCATGATCAACTTCGGAGCCTTCATCGCCTTCATCTTCGTGAACCTGTCGGTGCTGTTCACCTTCTTCAGGTTCATGAAGCGGCGCGGCCCGCTCATGTGGATCGGCTACGTCATCGTTCCGGCGATCGGCGTGGTCATCAACGTCTGGCTGTGGTCGAGCCTCGAGCCTTCGTCGATGCTCATCGGTGCGGGCTGGGTCGTGCTCGGCTTCATCTACCTCCTCGTGAAGACGCGCGGGTTCCGCCTGGCGGCCCCCGACCTCACAGGCCCGATCAACGTCGGCATGTACGAGTAGCGGCCAGCCGCTTACTGATCGCGCGGATAGGGGCTGCGGAACGAGGATGCGGTGACCTGAAATCTGGCAAGGCGGAGGCGGAAGGGTTCACTGGTGGTGAAGATTCCTACGACAACGCAGCCAGAGTTCAGGTCACCGCACCGCAGCCGTAGTCCCTATCCGCGCGATCAGTTAGGGCAAAGCAACGCTTCGGGCGGCGACGCGGCCGAGCGCGCCCCCGCGCCCGGCCGACGCGCGAAGGTGCGGAGGCGCGGCTGCTCTTTCCCGAGCGGATCCTCTAGTCTGGGGGTACCCCCAGACCGGGCGGAGCAGCCGACATGAAGATCCTTATCGTGGAAGACGACGAGCGCGTCGCCGACGCGCTCAGCGCGTTTCTGCAGCAGGCCGGTTACACGACCGTGTGCGTGTCGAGCGGTGCGGCTGCTCTTGACGCGCTCGGTGCCGACACCGAGGCCGTGCTGCTCGACCTCGGGCTTCCAGACATGGACGGTCTCGACATGTGCCGACGCATCCGCGGGCGCTCGGGGGTGCCGATCATCGTCGCCACGGCGCGGAGCCACGTCGAGGAGCGGATCAAAGGGCTCCACGCCGGAGCCGACGACTTCGTGGTGAAACCCTTCGACGTGCGAGAACTGGTCGCCCGCATCGAAGCCGTGACCCGCCGCACGCGCGCGCTCCCCATCACCTCGGAAGAGGCCTCCGGCATCACCGTCGACGGCGTGTACATCGACTTCATGAACCGCCTGGTGCTGGCAGACGGAGCCGCGGTAGACCTCACCCCCAAGGAGTTCGACATCGTCGCCGTGCTCGCGCGATACCCCGGAGTCGTCGTACCGCGGGACCGCATCATCCGCGAGGTCTGGGGCACCGACTGGAGCGGCTACAACCGCTCCCTCGAGGTGCACGTCGGATCGATCCGGCGCAAGCTCGACAGGGCGTCGCTGATCGCTACCGTCCGAGGTGTCGGCTATCGATTGACCGGGGGCTGAGATGGTTGTCGGCTACCGCCTGACCGGGGGCTGAGACGGTGCGCACGCGTCTCATTATCGTGTTCCTGGTGCCGATGACGGTGATTCTGCTGGTGCTCGGCGGATCCTACGCGTGGAGTGTCGCGCGGAGCATCCAGCAGGAGGTCTCGAACCAGCAGCTCAGCGACCTCAGCTACTTCCTCACCGGTGCGCGGCAGTCGCTGCGGTCGGGAAATCCGGCCGTCGTCGAGGACGAACTCGATCGCTACAGCGAACTCTACGACACGCAGATCGCGGTGCTCGATCGCTCGGGCGCGGTGTGGGCTTCGGGCGGGCTGCAGCCGGAGACGCTCGACGAGCAGATGATGACCAGCATCGGCTTCGCCCTCTCGGGGCGTCGCAGCGACCCGTCTCCGGCCGTGCTGCCGTGGTCGTTCGGCGAGACTGTGGTGGTGGAGCCGGTATTCGATGACGGCAACGTGATCGGTGCGGTGATGATCTCGGCGAGCGCCGATGCTCCGCGCAGCGACATTCTCACCCACTGGACGCTGCTCGTGGTGGTGTGCGCGCTCATCATCGTGCTGCTGGTCCTCGCGGTGTTCCGGCTTGCGCGGTGGGTGCTGCAGCCGATGCTGCGGGTCGATAACGCTATGGCGGCCATCGAGCACGGCGAGATGGACGCGCGCATCTCCGACGACACGGGGCCGCCCGAGATGCGGCGCATGATCAGGCTCTTCAATCAGATGGCCGAGGAGATCGACCGGGTGATCTCGCGCCAGCAGGAGTTCGCGATGAACGCCTCGCACGAGCTCCGCAACCCGCTCGGCGCCCTGCTGATGCGCGTCGAGTACCTCGCGACCGGGCTCGACGCGGGGTGGGAGACCGACATCGAGAAAACCCGCGAGGAGGGGCGCAGGATCTCCCGGATACTCGACACGCTGCTGAACATGGCGAGGGCCGGGCAGCAGGATTCTTCGTTCGCCGTGGTCGATCTCGTGGAGCTGGTGTCGAACAGGGTGGCGGCCTGGCAGGAGGTCGCCCGGGAGAGACGCATCGTTTTCGAGGTGCATCGGAAACCGCCGGTGCTGAGCGTCACGGATCGCACCTCGGTCGAGAGCGCCTTCGACGCGGTCGTCGACAACGCGCTGAAGTTCGCTCCCGCTGGCACGGCGATCGAGGTGACGGTGCGACTCGACGGTGACGAATGCTCGATCTCTGTGCGGGATCACGGTCCCGGCCTCGCTCCCGAAGAACTGGAGCGGGTCACCGATCGGTTCTGGCGCAGCTCGCGCGACCGGAATCTGCCGGGTTCCGGGCTCGGGCTGGCGATCGCCACCGATCTGCTGATCTCACTGGGCGGCGAGGTTCGGGTCTCCGCACCGGACGGGGGCGGTCTGCTCGTGGCGCTGCATCTCCCGGCGGGTGAGTGCTGATGCTCGGGCGTGCGGGGCCTGCCGCGCCTGCGGTTCGGGTGGCGCGGGTGCTCGGGGCGATCCTGCTTCTCGCGCTCGGCCTGAGCGGCTGCGTCGCCCCATCGAGCGCGGGCGACGGCCCCTACAGAATCGCGGGGGGCGGACCCGCGGGTGTCTACTACAGCTACGGGGAGCAGCTCGCGGAGGCGCTGCACCGTGATCTCGGGATCGACATCGCTGTCGTGGAGACGCACGGCTCGGTCGAGAACCTGCGGATGGTGGCCTCGGGCGAGGCGCTCATCGGTTTCGCCCAGGGCGACACCGCCGCCGATGCGATCGACGGTGCGGGCGGTTTCGGAGAACCGCTGCCGGTGCGGGCGGTGGCGCGCGTGTACGACGAGTACGTGCACGTCGTCGTTCCAGCAGATTCCGACGTGCAGCGCATCTCCGACCTGGCCGGGCTTCGGGTGTCGCTGGGAGCTCCGAATTCGGGGGTGCAGGTCATCGCAGCGAGGGTTCTCGAGGCTTCGGACGTCGATGTCAGCGGGATCGTCAACCCCGAGCTCGGCCCCGACGCTTCGATCGACGCACTGCAGAAGGGTGAGATCGAGGGGTTCTTCTGGGTCGGAGGCCTGCCGACGCCGGGCATTGAGCGGCTGGCGAAGTCCATGCCGATCCGCCTGCTCTCGATCGAGGCGAATGTTGTCGAGCGCGTGAACTCCGGGCACGCGGGCGTGTACAGGCTCGCTGATTTTCCGGTCGGTCTCTACGGCGTCGACACGCCGACGGCGACGATGACCGTGCCAAACTACCTGGTCGCGGCGGAAGACGCTTCCGAGGATCTGATCTACGACGTGAGCCGGGTGCTCTTCGAATCGCGGTCGGTGATCGCCAGCAAGATCGCGGCCGCCGAGTTTCTCGACCGGCGTCAGGCCATCTTCACCAGCCCCATGGAACTGCACCCGGGGGCGGCGAGATACTACGTCGACGCGCGTCGCTGAATCGGCGTCACTACCCCAACCTCAAGAAACGCTCAAGGGAACGCTCAAGAAAGCCTCAAGGCTCGTGACGTCGCAGACTCAGCATCCCTAGCCTTGGGGCTGATCGGTTCAACGGTGAACGACATACGTTCCAACGGATGGTGCTTCACCGTGAGCCGTCGCAGCCAGGCAACGCACCGGTGATGCGCAATGCGCGTCCCCGGTCAGGATCCAGAGGTGGAGACGCAGATGAGTGCGAGTGAACCGCTTGTCGTCGTGGAGAATGTGCAGAAGCACTACGGTGAGTTTCAGGCGCTGACCGATGTCAATCTCACGGTCGACCGGGGAGAGGTCGTCGTGGTCATCGGACCCTCGGGCTCCGGCAAATCGACGCTGTGCCGCTCGATCAACCGCTTGGAGACCATCACCAGCGGGTCGATTCGCGTCGACGGCAAGGAGCTTCCGGCCGAGGGCAAGGCGCTGGCGAAGCTGCGCGCCGAGGTGGGCATGGTGTTCCAGTCGTTCAACCTCTTCGCGCACCTGACCATTCTCGAGAACGTCACGCTCGGCCCGATCAAAGTGCGCGGAGTGAAGAAGTCCGATGCCGAGCGCGAGGCGATGGAGCTGCTCACTCGCGTCGGCGTCGAGAAGCAGGCTTCGAAGCTGCCGGCCCAGCTCTCCGGCGGCCAGCAGCAGCGCGTCGCCATCGCCCGTTCGCTGGCGATGCACCCCAAAGTGATGCTCTTCGACGAGCCCACCAGCGCCCTCGATCCCGAAATGATCAACGAGGTGCTCGACGTGATGGTGGGGCTCGCCAAAGAGGGCATGACGATGATCGTGGTCACTCACGAGATGGGCTTCGCGCGAAAGGCCGCAGACCGCGTCGTGTTCATGGCCGACGGGCAGATCGTGGAGCAGGCCACGCCCGAGGAGTTCTTCACGAACCCCCAGAGCAGTCGGGCCAAAGACTTCCTGTCCAAACTCATCACTCACTGAGTCGGCGCGCATCGGGAGACTCGCCCGTCTCCCCGCGTCGCCGACCGGGAACGACCGAACCATCCGAACGATCGAAAGGGACACACACCATGCGATTCAAGAAATCACTCGCCGCGGTCGGTCTTTTGGCCGCAGCCGCGCTCGCCCTCACCGGCTGCAACAGCGGAACGCCGGGTGAGACGGAGGGCACCGACGGCGACGTGGAGACCACGGAGACCGTCGAAGCCGTGACGCTCGAGGGCAGCCCCACCTTCGACAAGATGGAGAAGCGCGGCAAGGTCATCGTCGGCGTCAAAGAGGATCAGCCGAACCTCGGCTACCTCGACAACGTCACCGGCGAGCGCAGCGGCTTCGACGTCGATATCGCGCGCTGGATCGCCGCTTCCCTCGGCTTCGAGGGCGACAACGTCGAGTACAAGGCCATCGCCTCGGCCAATCGCGAGCAGGCGATCGTCAACGGCGACATCGACTACTACGTCGGCACCTACTCGATCAACGACAAGCGCAAGCAAGACATCGACTTCGCCGGCCCCTACTTCGTCACCGGTCAGGGCCTGCTCGTGAAGCAGGGCAGCCCCGACTACCAGTCTCTCGAAGAGCTCGAGGGCAAGACGGTGTGCTCCGCGACCGGATCGACCCCGATCCAGAACATCAAGGAGAACTACCCGAAGATCAAGACGCAGGAATTTGACCTCTACTCGGCCTGCGTCGAAAGCCTCATGAACGGCCAGGTCGACGCGGTCACCACCGACCAGGCGATCCTGATCGGCTACGCCGCACAGGATCCCGAGAACCTGATGGTGACGACGGGGCCGCTGCTCACCGAGGAGCGCTACGGCGTCGGCCTCCCCAAGGGCGACGACGTGCTGCGCGCCCACATCAACGACCTGTTCACAGAGGGCGGGGAGACCTGGCAGAGCATCTTCGACAAGAACCTCGGCGACTCGGGCATCACGGTCGAGCAGCCCGAGGTGGATGCAAATTAATCGCTGATCGGTTCGGGGGCGGCGACACGCTCCGCCCCCGAACCGCTCACACAGGAGAGGAAGACGGATGGACGTCATCTTCGGAAACCTCGATCTCTGGGGTGTCGCGGTCAAGAACACCCTGCTGGTGTTCTTCGGGGGCGGAATACTCGCCCTGGTGCTCGGAATAGTCGTCGGAGCCATGCGGGTCTCACCCGTTCCGATCGCACGAGGCGTGGGCACGCTCTACGTGAACATCATTCGCAATACGCCTCTGACGCTCGTCTTCTTCTTCTTCGTTCTCGGATACCCCGCGCTGGGCATGCCGAAGGTGAGCACGCTCGTGCTCGGCATACTCGCGATCGGCATCTACACGGCCACCTACGTCGCCGAGGTGCTGCGCGCAGGCATCAACACGGTGCCCGTCGGGCAGGCCGAGGCGGCGCGCGCGATCGGCCTGCCCTTCGGTCAGGTGATGGGCCTGGTGGTGCTGCCGCAGGCCTTCCGCTCTGTTGTGCCGCCGATGATGAGCGTGTTCATCGCGCTCCTGAAGAACACCACCGTCGCGGCGGGCTTCTCCGTGGCCGAGCTCGGCGCGCTGCGAGCGACGATCAACGACGCCGCTGGGCGTCCCGGCAGCCCGATGGAAGTGCTGCTGTGGGTCGCGTTCGTGTTCGTGGTGCTGGTGCTGCTGTTGAGCCTCATACAGAACCGGCTCGAGAAGAAATGGAGGATCGTGCGATGACCTCTGTACTGTACGACGTTCCCGGCCCCAAGGCGATCCTGCGCAATCGCGTGCTCGCGGTCGTCACGGTGATCGGCGTCGGTGCCATCCTCGCGTTCATCATCTACCGCTTCGCCCTGTCCGGGCAGTTCTCCGCCCAGAAGTGGGGCATCTTCACCTACTCCACGATCTGGGAGCAGATCCTCAGAGCGCTCGGCAAGACGCTCGCGGCCTTCGGGCTCGCCGCGGTGCTGAGCGTGGTGCTCGGCTTTGTTCTGGCGATCGGACGCCTCTCCGATCACCGCTGGGTGCGCGTTCCGTTCACAGCGGTCACCGAGATCTTCCGCGCCGTTCCGGTGCTCGTCATGATGATGCTGCTCTACTACGGCCTGCCGTCCGTCGGGATGAAGATGGATCCCTACTGGGCGGTGGTGATCGCACTCGTGGCCTACAACGGATCGGTGCTCGCCGAGGCGCTGCGGGCCGGCATCGAGTCGCTCCCGCGGGGGCAGAAGGAGGCCGGCTACGCGATCGGTCTGCGCAAGAGCGGCGTGATGCGCCTCATCCTGCTGCCGCAGGCGGTGCGCGCGATGCTGCCGGTTATCGTGGCCCAGCTCGTCGTGACGATGAAAGACACGGCGCTCGGCTTCATCATCACCTACCCCGAACTGCTCTACCTGGCGAAGCAGCTCAGCAGCAACGTGCAGTTCGGTCGCCCGCTGCTGCAGTCGGCCTTCGTCATCGGCGGCATCTACATCGTGATGTGCCTCATCCTCTCCGGCCTGGCAAGGTGGTTGGAGATTCGGATGCGCAAGTCGCCGAAGGCGAAGGGCGGCACCGGAGCGGCGACCGCCACGGTGCCGGTGCAGCCGGGTGATCCTCGCTTGCGCACCGAGAGCACCGCGACGGAGGCGCTCGCAACGCGAGACGAGGGCTAGGGGGTAGTTTGTGCCGGAGGGCATCGACTGGGGCGTGTTCGCGCTGCTCATCGTAGCCGCGTTCGCCGCGGGCTGGATCGATGCCGTCGTGGGCGGGGGAGGGCTGCTGCAGTTACCGGCGCTGATGCTCGTGCCCGGGATCACCCCGGTGCAAGCACTCGCCACCAACAAGCTCGCTTCGGTTTTCGGCACCTCCACGAGCAGCGCGACCTACTATCGGCGGCTGCGACCGAGCCTGCGCACCGTGCTGCCGATGGCCGCGATCGCGCTGCTCGGGTCGTTCGCCGGTGCTTCGGTCGCAGCTTTTCTCCCGGCGCAGGTCTTCAAACCGATCATCGTGATCGCGCTCATCGCCGTTGCGCTCATCACCCTGTTCAAACCGGCCATGGGGGCGGTAACCCGGCTCAAGCACCGCGGAACGAAGCACCGGGCGATCGCGGGTGCCGTCGGAGCTGTCATCGGCTTCTACGACGGCATGCTGGGCCCCGGCACCGGCACGTTCCTGGTCATCGCGCTCGTCGGGCTGCTCGGCTACGATTTCTTGCGCGCGAGCGCGAAGGCGAAGATCGTGAACCTCGCCACGAACCTGGGGGCGCTGCTGTTCTTCGTGCCGCTCGGTGCCGTGCTCTGGCCGCTCGGCCTGGTGATGGGGGCGGCGAACGTCGCCGGCAGCGTGCTCGGATCACGCACGGCGATCGCGAAGGGCACCCGCTTCGTTCGCGCACTGTTTCTCGTCGTGGTCGGCGTGCTGATCGTCAAGCTTGGCTTCGATATCTGGAGCGAGAGCTTTCGCTGAGTAATTGCGCGGGTCAGCCGGAGTATGTCTCGACCGCGAGGATCTTGACCGGGATCTGGTTGCCGTTGGGGGCGGCGTAGCTCGTCTCGTCGCCCACCTTCATGCCCTGGATCGCGAGCCCGAGCGGGCTGTCACCGCTGTAGACGTCGAGGTCGGAGCCGTCGGAGAGCTCGCGGCTTCCGAGCAGAAAATGCTCTTCGTCGCCGAAGATCTCGGCGGTGACGATCGTGCCGATCTCCACCACGCCGTGGGCTTGCGGAGCCTCGCCCACGACGGCGTGCTTCAGCAGCTCGTCGAGGTCGCGAATGCGGGCTTCCATCTTTCCCTGCTCGTCCTTCGCCGCGTGGTACCCGCCGTTCTCCTTGAGATCGCCCTCCTCGCGAGCGGCCTCGATGCGCGCCGCGATCTCTTTGCGGCCCGGCCCCGAAAGCTCGTCGAGCTCGCCCTTGAGGCGATCGTATGCTTCTTGGGTCAGCCAGGTCTGGGTCGGCTCGGCCATGGTCGGTCCTCGTTTCAGCATTCGGGTCAGAGCGCCTGGGCGCGCGGTAAACGCAACGCCCCGATCGAGTCAGGGCGCAGCTACCAGGGTAACATCGTGCGTCGCGGCTGCGGTGCGGTTGTACGGAACCGCTTACTCTTACTCGAGCACCCAGCACTCGCGGGCCGTGGCCGCGGTGGCGGGATTGGTCGTGACGACGCGCGCCGTCACCGTGTGCGTGAGGGTGTCGGAGACGGGCAACTCGACAATCTTCCAGCCGACGGTGGCCTTAGACGTGTTGATCGCCTCGACGGCGCAGGCCACGCCCGTCTGCGCCGGCGCGCTCACCTCGAATTTCACGTTGACCGCGTACTCGCCGTCGCGAGTGAAGCCGATGTCTTGCCAAGACACGCGATTCGCGTTCTGCCAGTCGCTGAACAGCAGGAAGCCGATGGCCGCAGCGACCAGCACCCCGGCGACAATCCATCCGAAACGGCGATCGATGCGATTTCTGCGCCCAGTTCCGTAGCGGTCTTCGAGCGACTGCCGGGTCGCGACCGTCTCTGTCACGGGAACCTCCGATTCGCGCTGAAGTAACTGAAGTAAACTGAGTGACCGTTGCCAGCGTACCGGGGACCCCCGGGAAGCGCGTGAGAGGACCCGGATGACGCTCAGGTTGATCGCGGTGCACGCCCACCCAGACGATGAGTCGAGCAAGGGCGCTGCCACCTACGCGCACTATCTCGATCAGGGTGCCGAGGTGCTGATCGTCAGCTGCACCGGTGGCGAGCGCGGTGACGTGCTCAACGAGCTGGTGGCTCGGGATCCGAAGAGCCGCAGGGATCTCGCGGGCCTGCGCCGCGACGAGATGGCCCGCGCGCAGCGCATCATCGGGTTCGAGCACCGCTGGCTCGGCTATCAGGACTCGGGTCTGCCCGACGAGGGCGATCCCGTGCCCGCCGCGTCGTTCGCCGCCATTCCGGCCGAGACATCGGCCGAGGCGCTCGTGCGCCTGGTGCGAGAGTTTCGCCCGCACGTCATGATCACCTACAACGAGATCGGCGGCTACCCGCACCCCGACCACATTCGGTGCCACGAGATCAGTCGCATCGCCTGGGAGTGCTCGGGAGATTCCGACGCCTACCCCGAGGCTGGTGCTCCGTGGACGGTGAAGAAGCTGTACTACGAGGCCATCTTCAACGCCGAGCGCATGCGCAAGATGTACGACACGCTGCGCGAACAGGATCCCGATTCTCCGCTGGTCGCGCACCTCGAGGAGATCAACGAGCGTTTCAAGCTGCGCCCCTCCGACGCGACGGCGCGGGTGGAGGTCAGCCGCTTCTTCGAGCGCAGGGACGAGGCGTTGCGCGCGCACGCGAGCCAGGTGCCGCCCGACAGCGCCTTCTTCTTCTGGCCGAACGACCTGCAGCGCACCGCGTGGCCGTTCGAAGACTACCGACTCGCAGCGTCGCGGGTCGCCACGAGCGAGTTCGAGGCAGATCTGTTTCAGGGAATCGAGGAGGGCGCGTGAACGTGCTGAGTGCGGTGGTGCGGATCGCCGAGGAGACCGAGTTCGACCCCGACAAGGTGACGCCGGGCGTGGAGGGCTTCTTCGCGGTCGCGGTGCTCGCGGGGGCGATCATCCTGCTCGGGTTCAGCCTGGTGCGACGCCTGCGACGCGACGCCTATCGGGCCGAGATCCGCGAGGAGATCGCCGAGGAACTCGCGCAGCGCGACGGAGGCTCGGGGCAGGGTGCCGGATCGACGCCGGGCGATCCCGCGCCCGACGCACCCGACCAGCGGGGCTGATGCGCCGTGAGTAGCCGAGACCGGGGCTGCGACCCGGGTTCGGGCGACGGGTTCGACGGTTTCGACGGCGGGTTCGGCGACGAGCGGTGGCCGGGGGAGGCCTGGGGCGAACCCGCACCCGATGGGTGGGGGAGCGAGGTCTCGGACGCCGGGTCGGGCGTTGCGGCCGGGACCGCGGAGGCGGGTGCGGCGTCGGCCGGCCCGCACACCGGTGAGGACCCGCTGGCGGTGCTCTCCGAGGTCTTCGGCTACGACTCCTTCCGCGGCGAGCAGGAGGAGATCATCCGCCACGTGATCGGCGGCGGCGACGCGGTCGTGCTCATGCCGACGGGCGGTGGAAAGTCGATCTGCTACCAGATTCCCGCGCTCGTGCGCGAGGGCACGGGAGTGGTGCTGTCGCCGCTCGTCGCGCTGATGCACGATCAGGTCGCGGCGCTGCGGCTCGCCGGGGTGCGGGCGGCGGCGCTCAACTCGGCGATGCCCTACGAGGAGCGACTCGAGGCGGAGCGAGCCTATCGCGCGGGCGAGCTCGACGTGCTCTACCTCGCTCCGGAGCGGCTCGCGAACCAGGCCACGATCGACCTCCTGTCGCAGGGGCGCATCGCGCTGTTCGCCATCGACGAGGCCCACTGCGTGTCGCAGTGGGGCCACGACTTCCGCCCCGACTACCTGCGCCTCGGGTCGCTCGCCG
>JBKEBN010000109.1:0-37016 GCA_047973175.1 Leucobacter sp. | reverse complement strand
GTATTCTTCGGTTTTCGCACGCCGTTACTCGACTCCACGCCGGAAGAAGAAGGAACCGCAGGGCAGAGAGCGGGCAGAGAGCGGGCAGGGGGCGGACAGAGCGGGTGGACAGAGCGGGTGGACAGAGCGGGCGGACAGAGCGGGCGGACAGAGGGGCGGGTGTGCTGCCTTGACGCGAGGGCACGACCGTGTCGGAGCTCCGCTGTAGACTGGCGGCGTGGTGAATCCAGAAGTCCAAGGGCGGATATACCCGCCGACTGCTCCGTACCTCGTCGGGCGCGAGAAGGTGCGCGAGTTCGCGCGTGCCGTGCAGAGCTCGTCTCCGCTGCACCTCGATCCCGAAGCCGCGCGCACCGCGGGCTACGCCGATGTCGTCGCGCCGCCGACCTTCGCCGTCGTCGTGCAGGAGGCGACGCTGGCGAAGCTGCTCGCCGATGAGGAGGCGGGCGTCGACTTCTCGCGAGTGGTGCACGGCGACCAGCGCTTCAGCTACACGCGGCCCATCGTCGCGGGCGACGAGCTCACCGCGACGCTGACCATCGCTGCCGTGAAGCAGCTCGGTGCCCACTCCATGGTCACCGCGTCGAGCGACATCGTCGACGCGTCGGGCGAGCACGTGGTCACCGCGATCTCGACCCTGGTAGTGCGAGGCGAGGAGTGAGCATGAGCGCAGCTGTCTTCGAAACCCTGAACCGCGGCGATGTCGTCGCAGAGCGAGAACTCCTACTCACCCGCGACGGGCTCGTGCGCTACGCGGGCGCGTCGGGCGACTTCAACCCGATCCACTACCGCGACGATGTGGCGCAGTCGGTGGGCCTTCCCGGCGTTCTCGCTCACGGCATGCTCACGATGGGCGCTGCTGGATCGGTCGCGACCGACTGGCTCGCCGAGGCGGTCTCGAACGGCACCGCCTGGGTCAAGGACTACCAGGCGCGCTTCACGAGGCCCGTGTCGGTCGACGCGAGCGAGGGGGCGACCGTCACGGTCACCGCGACCGTCGGCGCGCTCGACGAGGAGGCGCGCACCGCCCGCATCGACCTGAAGGTCGTCTTCGACGGCGCGACCGTGCTGGGCAAGGCGCAGCTGTTGGCGGCCTTCGCGTGAGGTACCCCGACATCACCCCCGACCCGGTTGGCGACGGAGCCCCGCTCGCGAAGCTGACGACCATGCGGGTCGGCGGTCCCGCCGATCGCATCGTGGCGGCGCACAGCGCCGAAGACCTGGTGCTGCGGGCGACCGAGCTGTGGCGTCTTGGCGAACCGTGGCTGCTGCTCGGCGGTGGATCCAACACCGTCGTGTGCGACGAGGGTTTTCCCGGCACCGTGCTGCTGGTGCGCAACACCGGCATCGCACGGGTCGAAGACCCGAATCTGCTGCCGGGTCGGGTGCGGGTGCGGGCGCAGGCCGGGCACGACTGGGATCACCTGGTGAAGGCGTGCGTGGATCGCGGCTGGGCCGGCATCGAGGCGCTCTCGGGCATTCCCGGCCTCGCGGGTGCCGCTCCCGTGCAGAACATCGGTGCGTACGGGCAGGAGCTCTCGAATGTGCTGCACTCCATCGAGTTTCTCGACGCCGGGAGCGGCGAGGTGCGGCGAGTGCCGGCCGCTGAGCTGGCTCTGGAGTATCGCGACTCGGCGATCAAGCGAGGCGACCTCGAAGGGGTCGTGCTCTCGATCGACCTGGTGCTGTCCGACGCGCTGGCGGGCATCGAGAGGTCGGGTGCCGCAGACACGTGGAGCGACACCCTGCCGCTGCCGATAGCCGCCGCCGAACGTTCTCGGGGGCGGCACGGCGCTGATCCCGAACCCGCGGGCTCGGGATCGACGGCACCCGCCGCGATACCCGGCGGGGCAGCTTCGGAGGCTGGCGCGCCCGCGCAGGCACCCGGGCAGACGCCCGCGGCTCGGCCGGCGGCCCAGCCCGCGACCGATGAGACGCCGCTGTCGCTCGCCCCGGTGCTCTACGCTCAGCTCGCGGCCGCGCTCGGCGTCGAGGTCGGCGACTTCGTGCCCGTGCGGGTGCTGCGCGACGCCGTGCTGCGCATGCGCGCGTCGAAGGGCATGGTGCTCGACGAGGCCGACCACGATTCCTGGAGCTCGGGATCGTTCTTCACCAACCCCATCGTCAGCGAGCGCTTCGCGCGCGAACTGCCGAGCGACGCCCCCCGCTTTCCCATGCACAGCGAGAAAGGGGGAGACGAGGTCGCGGTCACCACGCTCGAGGAGCTGGAGGCGGGGGTACCGTTGCGCATTCCCGAGGCACCGCCAGAGCGCCGCTACAAGCTCTCGGCGGCCTGGCTCATCGAGCACGCCGGCGTGCCGCGCGGGTTCCGACTGCCCGGCTCGGGTGCCGCGATCTCATCGAAGCACACGCTCGCCATCACCAACCGGGGTGCCGCCTCCGCCGCTGACGTCGCTCAGCTGGCGCGCTTCGTGGTGCAGCGCGTGCAGCAGGAGTTCGGGGTGATCTTGGAGCCCGAGCCCAACCTGTACGGGCTCGAACTCTGATGAGGCGCGCGCGTGCCCTTTCGGTCGGCGCGAGCGACGGTCGCGGTGCTGCGGTCGCCGCGGGTGCCGGCGTCGATGTCGGTGCTGCGGCAGGCACGGGCACCGGTATCTCGCATCGCGGGGCGTGAGCGCGTATGCGCGTTCTGACCGTCGGTCGGGGTCGCATGGGGACGGCGATGGCCCACGTGCTGCGTCGCCTCGGTTTCGAAGTGCAGTCGCTGGCCGGGAGAGACGGCGGCGAGCTGGTCACGGCCCGAGGCGTTCCGGTGGTCAGGGCCTCGGCGGCCGCGCCGGGTTTGGTGACCGAGCCGGGCTCGGCGGTCGCGCCCCGCTCAGGGGCTGAATCGGGTGTCGCCGCGAGATCCGCAGCGGTCGCGCCCCTGCCGGACGTCGTGCTGCTCGCCGTGCCCGACACCGCGATCGCCGATGTCGCGGCCCGCATCGAGCCCGGGCCGTTCGTGGGCCACTTCTCAGGGGCGACGAGCCTGGACGCGCTGCGACCGCACGACGCGTTCAGCCTGCATCCGCTGTTGACCGTGCTCGGCAGCGGCACCGACTTCACGGGTGCCTACGCAGCGATCGACGGTTCGAGTGAGCACAGCCTCGCCGTGGCTGGCGGGCTGGCGGCGACGCTCGGCATGTGGGCGTTCCGCGTGCGCGACGACGACCGCGCCGCCTATCACGCGGCTGCCTCGGTCGCCTCGAACTTTCTCGTCACCCTCGAGGGCTTCGCCGAGCAGCTCGCCGCGAGTGCGGGCGTTCCGCGCGAGGCGCTGCTGCCGCTCGCCGAGGCGGCGCTGCGCAACTGGGGCGCGCACGGAGCCGCGGCCGCGCTGACGGGTCCGATCGCGCGCGGAGACGAGGCGACGGTAGAGCGGCAGCGCGCCGCGGTGCGGGATCGCGCGCCGCGCCAGCTCGCGCTGTTCGACGCGCTCGCGGAGGCCACCCGCGCGCTCGCAGCAGCCGATCCGGCGACCGCGACAGACCCGGCGATGGAGTCGGCCCCGCCCCGGTCGATAGAGCCGACACCGGCAACCGCGCCAGATCCAGAGGAGAACAAGCAGTCGTGAGAATCTTGCGGACCGTGCGTGAGTTGCGCGAGGCGATCGGGGAGGCGCGATCCCGAGGCGACCGCGTCGCGCTCGTGCCGACGATGGGCGCGCTGCACGAGGGCCACCTGTCTCTGGTGCGGGCCGCACGCGCCGAGAACGAGACTGTCGTGGTCTCCGTCTTCGTCAACCCTAAGCAGTTCGACGAGCCCGCCGATCTCGACGCCTACCCGCGGCAGGAGCAGCGCGATGCCGAGCTCGCCGAGGGCGCGGGCGTCGACCTGATCTTCGCTCCCGCGACCTCGGAACTGTACCCCGCGGGCTTTGCGACGACGGTTCACGTGTCGGGATCCATCACCGAGAAGCTCGAGGGGGCGGTGCGCGGCGCAGCGCACTTCGACGGCGTCGCGACCGTGGTGTCGAAGCTGCTGATCGCGGCACTCCCCGACGCGGCCTACTTCGGGCAGAAGGACGCGCAGCAGCTCGTCGTGGTGCGCCGCATGGTCGCCGACCTCGGTCTTCCCGTGCGCGTCGTCGGCTGCCCCACCTCGCGCGACGACGACGGTCTCGCGCGTTCGAGCCGCAACGTGCGACTGAGCGCCGAGCAGCGAGCGCGTGCGCTCGCGATCCCGCGCGCCCTCGACGCGGTGCGCGAGGCGCTGGCGGCCGGAGAGACCGACGCCGCGGTGCTGCGGGCTCGGGGAATGGCGGTGCTCGCGCAGAGCGACATCGAAACGGAATATCTGGTGCTGGTCGATCCGACTACGCTGGAAGAGATCTCGCGGGTCGTCGTACCGGCGCTCTGCGCGATCGCCGCGCGGGTGGGCGGGGTGCGGCTCATCGACAATGCGCTGCTCGGAGCCGATGCCGAGCAGCTGGGAGGTTTGTGATGGTCAAGGTGACGATTCCGGGGTTGGTGGAGCGCAAGCAGGGCGGTGATCCGATCGTGATGGTCACGGCCTATGATTTTCCGGCGGCGCGGGCGGCCGAGCGCGCCGGCGTCGACATGGTGCTCGTGGGCGACTCGGGCGCGCAGGTCGTGCTCGGGTACGGCTCGACGGTCGAGGTGACCACCGACGAGATGCTGGTGCTCGCGCGCGCGGTGCGTCGGGGCACGCAGACCGCGCTGCTGGTGTGCGACGTGCCCTTCGGGTCGACCGAGGTCTCCGATGAGCAGGCTGTGGCGACGGCCGTGCGCTTCGTGAAGGAAGCCGGCGTCGACGCGGTGAAGCTCGAGGGCGGGGGGCTGGATCGCCTCTCGCGCATTCGGGCGATCGTCTCGGCGGGCATTCCGGTCGTCGCGCACGTGGGGCTGACGCCGCAGACGGCGACGGCCCTGGGCGGGTTGCGCGCGCAGGGCCGCACGGCGGCCAGCGCTGCGCGGATCGTGGAGGAGGCTCTGGGCGCTGAGGCGGCCGGCGCGTTCTGCCTGGTGGTGGAGGCCGTGCCGTCGGAGGTGACGGCTGTGCTGCGGCGGGTGCTGCAGATTCCGATCGTGGGGATCGGCGCGGGGCCTGCCGAGGGGCAGGTGCTGGTGCTGCACGACCTGCTGGGCGTTTCGGAGACGCCGGCGGCGAAGTTCGTGAAGCGGTACGCGTCGATCGGCGATGACACGGTCGCGGCGATCGCGGAGTACGCGAGTGAGGTGCGGTCGGGCACCTACCCGGGGGCGGAGCACCAGTACACGGCCACCGCGGAGGCCGTGGAGGCCGCCAAAGACGCGGCGCGGTTCGAGATCGACGATCACCCGCACGGCAGGCGGCACCGCTCGCACCACTGAGCGCTCGCACTCCGCTCAGGCACTCAGGGGTGGATCCGGCCCTTGCGTTTCCGGCGTGGATTCGAGCAGTGGCGTGAGTAAATCGAAGAATACTCACGCCATTACTCGAATCCACGCCGCTGGCGAACGCCGGACGCTAGAGCGCGGCGACCCGATCCAGCGCGCCGCGCAGATCGCGAATGAGGTCGTCGGCCGACTCGAGCCCGACGGAAAGCCGCAGCAGGCCGGGTGTGATCCCGAGCCGCTCGTTGATCTCGGGCGCGAAGGTGCCGTGCGTCGAGGTCAGCGGATGCAGCACCATCGAGCGGGTGTCTCCGATGCCGGTCATGCGCGAGAAGACGCGCAGGCCGTTGACGAACTCGCGCGCCCCGTCGAGACCGCCCCGCACGGTGACGCCGAACACCGAGCCGGTGCGGGCGAGACCGTCGATGCTGCCGCCCGCACTTGCTCCGCCGCCCGCGCCGTCACCTGCGCCCGCGTCGCCCGCCCAGCCAGCCGCGCCGCCTCCGCTCACGCCGTAGTCGCGCACCGCCAGCTCGTAGAGCGGGTTCGACGGCAGCCCGGCGTAGTCGACCGACTCGACCTCGGGCTGCTGCTCGAGCCAGGCCGCGATGCGCTGCGACGACTCGACGTGCCGCTCCATGCGCAGCGACAGCGTCTCCATGCCCTGGTGCAGCAGAAAACCGTGCAGCGGCGAGAGCGTCGGGCCGATGTCGTTGACCACCGACTCGCGCACCGCCCGCGCGTAGGCTCCCGCGCCGCCGAAGCGCTCGAGCATCGGCGCAACGCAGGCCCGCGCCGACTGCGTGATCAGGGGGTACGAGCGGCCGGCGCGCTCCGCGGCATCCCAGTCGAAGTTGCCGCCGTCGACCACGGCCCCGCCCACCGCTGCACCGTGCCCGGTGAGAAACTTGGTGGTCGAGTGCACCACGATGTTGGCACCGTGCTCGAAGGGCCTGATCAGCGCGGGCGTTCCGACCGTGTTGTCGACCACCACGGGCAGGTTGTAGCGGGCCGCGACCTCTGCGATGCGGCGCAGGTCGGTGATGTCGTTG
Organism: Leucobacter sp.; assembly: GCA_047973175.1. Lineage (GTDB taxonomy): Bacteria > Actinomycetota > Actinomycetes > Actinomycetales > Microbacteriaceae > Leucobacter. The sequence goes on along the minus strand of JBKEBN010000109.1, from coordinate 30,625 downwards.
CGGGGGTTCGGGATCGTCTCGGTATAGATCGCCTTGGTCTCGGGGCGGATCGCGCGCTCCCACTCGGCGTCGTCGTGCGCGTCCCAGACGTAGTCGAACTCGATGCCGAAGCGTTTGAAGCTGCGGCCGAAGAGGATGCGGGTGCCGCCGTAGATCGATCCCGTCGAGACGACGTGGTCGCCCTGCGCCGCGAGCGTGAAGAGCGCGGCGGAGATGGCGGCCTGGCCGCTTGAGACCGCGACCGCGACGGTGCCGCCCTCGAGCGATGCGAGACGCTCCTCTGCGACCCAGTTCGTGGGGTTGCCCTGCCGGGAGTAGATGGCGGCTTTCTCGCTCGAGGAGAATCCGCCGGGCTCGCCGTGCCCCGGATGGTCGTCTGCGCGCCAGTAGATGCTGCCGTCGAAGCGGCTGGCCTGGTCGTCGAAGTCTTCGAACAGGTATCCCGCCGAGAGCGCGATCGGTGGCACCCGCAGCCCGCTGTTCTTGTCCGGGTACTCGCCCGCGTGCACCTGGCGGGTGTCGAAGCCGAACCCGTCCCAGTCGTAGATGGGTGGGGCTGCTGCGGGGCGCGAGGGGCTCATGGGGTGCTTTCTGGGAGTGGAGGATCAGGATGACGGCTGGGGCGCGGAGGGCGACAGCCGCGACGAGGAGGAGGTCCCGGGCATGATCGAGGCGATGCGATCCACCGCCTCGCGGATCGTGTCCGGCGCGCAAGCCAGGTTGAGGCGAACGTGCCCCTCGCCGCCCGCGCCGAAGTGGTGGCCGTTGTTGAGGGCGACGCGCGCCTCGCTCAGAATGCGGCGATGCGGATCATCGCCGAGACCGGCCTCGCGAAAGTCGAGCCACGCCAGGTAGCCGGCCCGGGGACGGGTGTGGTGCACGCGCGGCAGGCGATCCCGAACCAACCCGGCGAGCAGTGCGTCGTTCGCCTCGATCTGCGGGACCGCCCGATCGAGCCAGTCGCGGCCCTCGGTGAAGGCGGCGACGCTCGCGTGCAGCCCGAGGATGCTGCAGCGGGTAACGGTCTCGGGCGGCAGCCCGGCGAGCACCGCGCCCGCGCGTTCGTCGGCCGCGACGATGATCGAACACTTGGTGCCGGCGATGTTCCAGCCCTTGCTCGCCGAGGTCACCGTCACCGAGAGTGCTCCGGCCTCGGCCGCGAGCGGTGCGAACGGAGTGAAGGTTGTGCCGCGGTGCGCGAGCGGTGCGTGGATCTCGTCGCTCACCACGAACACATCGTGCTCGGCGGCGAGGCGGGCGAGGGCCGCGAGCTCGTCGCGGGTGAACGCGACGCCGTGCGGATTGTGCGGATTGCAGAGGATGAACGCGTCGGTGCCGCGCTCGAACTCGCGCTCGATCGCCGCGAGGTCGAGGGCCGCGGTGGGGGCGGTCTCAACCGTCTCCAGCAGCGGAAGCTGCACCACCTCGAACGGCACCTCTTCGAGCATCTCGAAGAAGCCGGGGTACGTGGGCGTCGGGATCGCGAGCCGCCCCCCACCCGGGCGAAACACGCGCAGAGACTCGACCACGCCCGTCGCCACGTCGGTCGCAATGAACACGTGATCGTGCGGCACGTGCCAGTTCCAGCGATCCCGAGCGAAATCGGCGAACGCGGGCGCGAGCGGCCCGGGCCCGTCGAGGTAGCCGATGTCGGATGCCTCGACGCGCTCGATCAGGGCGCGCCGAATCTCGGGGGCGACCGTGAAATCCATCTCGGCGACGAAGAGCGGCAGCACGTCGGCGGGAAAGCGGGTCCACTTGAGGCTCGTACGCTCGGTTCGCAGCAGCGCCGGGTCGAGCGCGGCGAACGGCGCGCCCGACGGGTCGGTTGCGGTTGCGGCGGGCGCGGTGCCAGGACACTCGGGATCGATCACCCCACAATCGTGCCTCGCAGCGGTGAAGCCCCGCGACCTCGCGGGTAAAGCAGCGTCACACTTCCGGCTCTCGACGGTCGGGCGGAGCTTTTCTAGGTGGTTGAGCGAAGTCGCGTAGCGACGCAGTCGAAACCTACCGACGCCGAGCTTTTCTAGGTGGTTGAGCGAAGTCGCGTAGCGACGCAGTCGAAACTACCGACGCCGAGCTTTCGTGGAAAGTGCGAGGTGGATCGATGCGGGGCAACAGGGTTGCTGCCAGGATCGCCAGTCATACTTGGAAGCTGGCACGCTAAGTGATCGCGCGGATCGGCGGCATTCGTCACCCTGCGCGTGCTGCTGGGAGAGAAACGCGTGAGCGTTTCTCTCAGCTCGCTCTGGTGCGCACGGCACCAGAGCGAGTCGCAGCATGACGGGTAGGCCGGGTACCCATCCGCGCGATCACTGAGGAACGCAGAGAAAGCAGAGGTTGTCCGTGACGCTGATCACGCAGGCGCTGAGTACGATGGCGGATCTGCCGCTGCAATTGGGGCTGCCGCAGCCGGCGCTGCTCGGCATCGACTGGCTCGATCCCGAGACCCTGCTGAAGGCGGGCGGCTGGGCCGCACTGGTGCTGGCGTGCGCGTTCGTGTTTCTCGAGACCGGCGTGCTGGTGCTGGCCTTTTTGCCCGGAGACTCGCTGCTCTTCACCGTCGGTCTGTTCAGTGCGACCGGCATCATCGACGTGCCGATCTGGATCACCTGCCTACTGCTCTTCGCCTTCGCCTTCGCGGGCGATCAGATGGGCTTCATGATCGGCCGCAAGCTCGGTCCGGCCATCTTCAAGAAGGAGAAGAGTCGCTTCTTCAACCCCGAGAACGTGGCTCGCACCCACGCGTTCTTCGAGAAGCACGGCCCCAAGGCGATCATCATCGCCCGCTTCCTCCCCGTCTTCCGAGCCTTCGTGCCGGCCGCCGCGGGAGTGGGGAACATGACCTACCGCCGCTTCGTCACCTACAACGCGATCGGCGCGCTCCTGTGGGGCGTCGGGGTGACGCTGCTCGGCTACTTCCTCGGGCAGATTCCCTGGGTGCGCGACTACAGCGAGGTGTTCATCATCGTGCTCGTGCTCGTGCCGGGCGTTCCGATCCTCATTGAGCTGTGGCGCGCGATCGCGGCGGCGCGTGCGAAGCGCCGTGTCGCCGATCCCGAGCCCGAAACAGACTCGGAGCCGCAGCCCGCGGCCGAGTAGTCCCGAGGAGCACGCTGAGCTTTCGCTCCGTAAAAGTTGGTCGCTGCGAGGGGCGAGGGACGAGGGGCGAGGGGTTGACGCGGGATCGAGCGCGACGTAATATGCAACCAAATGGTTGTACAAAAACAGGAACTCACTGACGAGCAGGTCAACCGGATCTTCCGAGCACTGGCCGACGCAACGAGACGAGACATCGTTCGGCGCACGCTGAGCGACGAGGCCTCGATCTCTGAGCTCGCGCGCGACTACGACATGTCGTTCACCGCGGTGCAGAAGCACGTCGCCGTGCTCGAGGCCGCCGATCTGGTCGCCAGGATCCCGCGGGGAAGGGAGCGCATCATTCGAGGCAACGCAGCAACCATCCGCCGAGCGCAGCAACTGCTCGCCGGCTTCGAACAGATCTGGCGCGGGCGCATCGACCGGCTCGACGCCATGTTCGCAGAGGAGTTGCCCGCAGAATAGGCCGGGCCTTCGATCCAGAACCGCCGACCGGCGCATCGCGGATTCGAACAGCACCGACCCATATCAGCCGATTGGCTTACCCACACGCAACTCGACCCTCCCACCAGCAACCACCCGCACGAACTCGCAAGAACCGCGACAAGCACAAGAACCGCGACAATCGCGACAATCGAAAGGCCGCATCATGCCCATCACCGCAGTCACCACCGATCCCGAGGCGCTCACCCTCACCGTCATCGCCGACTTCACCGTGCCCGTGTCGAGGCTCTGGGATGCCTACCTCGACCCGCGCCAGATCGAGCGGTTCTGGAGCCCGCCCACCTACCCCGCGACGTTTCCCCGCCACGACGGCTACCCCGGCGGCCTCAGCAACTACTACATGACGGGCCCCGAGGGCGACCGCAGCCCCGGCTACTGGGAGTGGGTATCCGTCGACGAGGGCCGCAGCTTCGAGGTGCGCGACGGCTTCGCGCTCGAAGACGGCACCCCGAACACCGAGCTGCCGAGCATGCGAATGGTCTTCGACTTCGCAGAGACCGCTCTCGGCTCGCGCCTCACCACGACCACCTACTTCAGTTCGCTCGAAGAGCTCGAGCAGCTGCAGGCCATGGGCATGATGGAGGGCATGAGCCTCGCGATGGGCCAGATCGACGCCGTGCTCGAAGACCTCGCCTCGTACGCGGCCGGCCGCGGCACCGAACTGCAGCTCATCGGCGATAATCAGGCCCGCACCTCGCGAGTCGTGCGCGGCACCGTGGAGCAGGTGTGGCGCGCGCACCACGACGCCGAACTGCTGCGACGGTGGCAGCTCGGCCCCGACGGCTGGACGATGCCGATCTGCGAGGTCGCGACCGAGGTCGGCGAGCGCTACCGCAGCGGGTGGGAGAGCATCGCCGACGGTTCGCGGTTCGGGTTCACCGGAGTGGTGCTCGAGATCGCGGCTCCTCGCCGCTCGGTCACGACCGAGGCCATGTGGACGCCCGACGACCCCGAGGCCGCGAACAGCCCCGAGACGATCAACGAGCTCACGCTCACCCCGGTCGAGGGCGGCACGCTCGTTTCCGCGCTCATCACCTACCCGAACGCCGAACTGCGCGAGATGATCCTCGGCACCGGCATGGTCGACGGCATGGAAGTGAGCTACGCTAGGCTCGAGCGCGAGGTGCTCGCGGCGTAGGCGGGCAGGGGGCGGTCGCTGCGTACGCTTACGGGCCTGTTAGCGGATCCCTCCTCGTCGCCGCAGTACGATCCGGCCGCAGCACCACCCAGCCGCCCGGCCGCAGCACCACCCAGCCGACGCAAATGGCTCTTATCCGGCGGTATAAGAGCCATTTGCGTCGTTTGGGGGTGGCTTTAGGGGGTGCAAGGGCAGGGGGTTGGGATTAGGGGCGTGGGTTCAGGGTGCAGGGCAGAGCTCGGGGAGGGGCTGGGTCTGGGAGTCTGGGGCTACTCGTGGTCGCTCGCGTGGGCGGCCGGTTCGGCGAGAGGTTCGGGATCCCGCCGCCCCACCAGTGCCAGCGCCGGAAACAGCAGCACCGTCAGCAGGGCCGCCCCGACCATCGCGGCGGCGGTGTGCTCGCTCAGCACGCCGTGGTCGGTGCCGATGCCCGTCGCCGCGATGACGATGGGCAGGCTGGTCGCGGTGAACAGCGCGGCACTGCGCCGGTCGCTGAGGGAGACGCCCGATCCTGCGCCGAACCAGCCGGGCACCCCGCGCACCGCCATCATGATCAGCAGGAAGACCGGTATGAGCGCGAGCGCCGAAGTGTCGCCCAGCAGCGCCGTCAGCGGGAAAGCGACGCCCGTCGAGATGAAGAACACCGGCACCAGAAACCCGAACGCGACCGAATCGATCTTCGCCTCGACGACGTGCTTCTCGACGGGATCGGTGCCGCGCAGCATGACGCGCGCCAGCATGCCCGCGACGAACGCGCCGAGCAGGAAGTCGACCCCGAGCACCAGCGCCAGCGACACGAGCGCGACGAGCAGCAGAAGCACGAACCGCACGGCGAACTGCCCGCTCGTGTGCAGCGTCACCGACACCATTCGGTTGAGCCACGCGTGCGTGTTGCGCCCCGCGTACCAGAACGCGAGCGCAGCAATGCCGACGAACACGACGAGCACGAGGGTGCCCACGAGCGGCTGCAGGCCGCTCAGCACGACCGTGATCGCGACCAGCGGGGCGAACTCGCCGATCGCGCCGGTGCGCATGATTCCCTGGTCGAGCGGTGTCGGAATGAGGCCGGCGTCGCGCAGGATCGGCATGATGGTGCCCAGCGCTGTACCGGTGAGGGCGATCGCGATGATGACGGCGGCTGCGGGATCCGGCCCCACGGCGAACCCGGCTCCGATCGCGAGCACCGCCGACAGCACCCACCAGCCCAGTGCGCGCTTGCCCGGCTTCCCCCGCAGCGAAGTGGGGTCGATCTCGTTGCCCGCCATGAAGAACAGCGCCGCGAGACCGAAGTCGCTCATGCTGTCGAGAATCTCGCCCGGATGAACCCACCCGAGACCCGAGGGGCCGAGCAGCATGCCGAGCGCGATCTCGAAGACGACGAGCGGGAAACGACCGCGCGCTTCACGAACGCCGCGAGCAGCGGCGCGATGACTGCGGCGAGCGGCACGAGCAGGACCGCGAGCTGGGTATCGGTCACGGGAATCCTCTCGGGCGGTGCCGCGCGGTGCGCGGCGGTTGCGGCACCTGTGCAGCGGTAGCAATACTACTGAGCTTTGAGGTCGTGGCGGTGCAGCTGAGATGGTGGGGATAACCGAAATATGTCGAGAGGGGGTTCATGTTCGGCGCTTCGAGTGCCACACTGGCGATATGAAACATCAGCAGAACCGCCTCGTCATCGCCACCGCAGCAGCAGTGCTCGCTCTTCCGCTGATGCTCACGCTCTCTTCCTGTGCCGGTCAGGCCGGAGAGAAGGAGCCCGCGTCCACGCCCACCAGCGAAGCGACCACCACCGACAAGCCCATCGGGGGTGACGTCATCGCCCCCGTCACCGAGGGGGTGAACGACCTGCAGGGCACCACCGTCGAACTGGTCGTCGGCCAGGTGCTCAACATCGACACCGAGTCGCTCGCCGTCGACAGCTACACCGCCGAGATCGCCGACCCCGCCGTCGTCTCCTTCACGCAGGGTCGCGACGACGGCAGCGCCGAGTTCAACCCGGGTCTCGAGGCGCTGGCCGCCGGGACGACCGAGGTGACGCTCACCAACGAGCAGGGTGGGATCCAGCCGCTCACCTTCACGGTGAAGGTCGCCGAGCGCGAATAGGACCGCCAGAACTTACTGATCGCGCGGATAGGGACTGCGGCTGCGGTGCGGTGATCAGAAATCTGGCTGCGTCCGCGCCGGTAGGCGCGGCGGTTCAGGCGGAGCAACGCGATGCGTTGCTCTCTGAGCCTGGAACCGCAGAATCTTCACCACCCCTCGTTTCGCTCCGGTGGGCTGCCGCTGTGGGCGGCACCGCGGTCGCGAGAGACGCGATGCGTCTCTCTGATGCTCCCGCGCCAGTGAAGCCTTCCTCCTCCGCCTTGCCAGAATTTCTGTTCACCACATCCTCGTACCGCAGCCCCTATCCGCGCGATCAGTTAGTGAGGTGGTTGAGCGGAGGCCGAAGGCCGCAGTCGAAACCAGCGCGGCCGAACTTTCAAGAAATGTCGTGGCCGTGATTTCGACTGCGCTGCGCTCCGCTCAATCCAGGAATTTCGACTGCGCTCTGGCGCGGTGGCACCACCGGGATCTCCGTGAGATCGCGATGCGATCTCACCTGAGCAGATCCCGCACTCAACCACCTGGAAAGTTTCGACTGCGCGCTGTGTGCTCCGCGCGATCAGTAAGGCGGCCTGCGGCCTTTGCTCCGCCCAGCACTGCGCTCGGCACTGTGCGCGCTGCGCAAACTCCGACTGCGCCTTCCGCATAGCCCCCCGCGCTCCTCCGCGCGAGACTCGGCTGTGCAGGCGATGTCGCCCTTCTCAGAGGCGACCGCCGGAGAGGAGCGCCATGTCGGAGATCGGACTGGATCGGGGGCGCGCGACCGTGTTCACCGACACGCAGGTCGTGACGATGAACCCCGGAGACGAGGTCCACGAGTCCCTGGTGATGCGCGACGGCAGGGTCGTCGCTACGGGCACCGAGGACGAGATGCGGTCGTTCGCGGGGAGCGATGCCGAGCGGGTCTCGCTCGACGGCCGCACGGTGATGCCGGGCATCGTCGACACGCACCCGCACCTGCTCAGCTGGGCGGCGTTCAAGCACTCGGTGGTCGACCTGTTCGACTGCCGCGACTGGAACGACATCGTCGAGCGCATCCGGGAGGCTGCCGCGACGACGCCGAAGGGCGAGTGGATCAGGTGCTCGCCCATCGGCGAACCTCACTACTTTCTGCGCCGCTCGTGGCGGGATCTCGCGGAGGGCGAGCTGCCGACGCGCGAGATTCTCGATGCCGCGGCTCCGGATCACCCGGTGTGGATCCAGGCCTGGGCCCCGGTGAACCCGAACACGACGGTCTTCAACACCCGCGGCCTCTGGAACATCCAGGTCTCCCGCAACACCCCCGATCAAATCGGCAGGGTGTTCATTGAGAAGGATGCCGCGGGAGAGCCGACGGGCCGCTTCTCGGGTGCCGTCAACAACTACTACAACAACGAACCCTGGTGGGACTCGGTTCTCGCCCGCATCGCGCTCATCACCGGTGAGGATTTCGTCGAGGGCGCGATCACCGGCATGGCGGCCGCGAACTCCTTCGGCGTCACGAGCATCTTCGAGGGCCACATGATGGATTTCGGCACCATCGACGTGTACCGTATGCACCGCGCAGCGGGATCCCTCACCCTGCGCGTGCTGTGCACCCCCGATGGCGAGCCCCACGGCCTCGCCGACTCGGTCGCGCTCAGCGAGGAAGAACTGCGCGACCGCCTCGAGCGGCTCTACGATCTGCAGGAGATGACCGACGACTACTTTCGCGTCGAGGGTCTGCTCGCGACGCGCGGCGGCCCCCTCGGCCCGGGCCAGCAGATCTTCGAGCGCAACTACCGCAACGCCTACGGTGCCTGGACGAACGGCCTCGAGTGGCTGCCCGAGTGGAAGGGGCAGCTCATGATCGACTTCGCGGCCGAGCGCAAGATGCGCCTCAACGTGATCTCGGTCGCCGACCGCGAGCACGAGACCACCCTGCGCCAGGTGCTCGAGGCTGAGAAGAAGTACGGCTCCACGGCCGACCAGAACTATATTCTGCAGCACGCATATACGCTCAGCGAGGCCGACGGACGCCGCTTCCGCGACCAGGGCTTCGACATCACCACGTCGATGTCGTTCTCGTACTTCAAGCAGCAGGCCTACTGGGAGCGCATGGGCTCGAAGGTGCTGCGCGACCTCATCCCGCTGCGGCGCGAATACGATCTGGGCTTCGAGCCCGCCTGCGGATCGGACTGGGGGCCCGAGAACATCTGGGAGCACATCGCGTTCGGCGAGACGCACGAGGGCGTGTTCGGCACATCGAACGCCGGCCCCGCGCAGAACATCTCACGGCTCGAGTCGATCGCGACCTGGACGCGCAACGGCGCGAAGGTGATGCGGTGGCAGGGGATCGGATCGCTGAAGCCCGGAAATCATGGTGATCTGATCGTGGTGGATCGCGACCCGCTCAACTGCAGCAACGAGGCGCTCAAGGAGACCCGCGTCAACCTCACTCTGCTCGGCGGAAAGACCGTGCACAGCGACGGCACCGTGTCCGCTCGCTGAGCGCCCTACCGAACAAAGACACCAGAGAATAACGGAGACACCATGAAACACAGACTCATCTCGGTCACCGGCGCGGTCGGCCTGCTCGCGGCCGCATCGCTCGCGCTCGCCGCCTGCTCGACGGGCGGGGGCGGAGGCACCGGCGGTTCCGACAGCGGTGCGGAGGGCGGTGCGGCCTCGGGCGAGCCGATCAAGGTCGGTGCCGTCGCCAGCCTCAGCGGCTCATCCGCGTTCCCCGAGGCCACCCAGGCGGCGCAGGCCGTCTTCGACCGCTTCAACGAGGAGGGCGGCCTCGACGGGCGGCCCATCGAGTACACGGTGATCGACGACAAGGCCGATCCCGAAACCTCGTCTTCAGCCGCACGCGACCTCGTCGGCGACGGTGCCGTCGCGATGGTCGGATCGTCGAGCCTGCTCGAGTGCCAGATCAACGCCGGTTTCTACGAGGAGGAGGGCATCGTCTCGATCGAGGGCGTCGCGGTCGACCCGCAGTGCTTCGACAGCCCGGTCATCGCACCGACCGTCGTCGGCCCCTACGGCGACACCGAGCTCAGCCTGACCTACGGCTCTGAGGAACTCGGCCTGGAGCGCATCTGCGCGATCATCGAGACCGCGGGATCGACCGCCCCGGCCTACGACGAAGCGGTCAAGCGCTGGAGCGAGGCGACCGGCAAAGAGCTGGCGTTCTACGACAGCAGCCTGCCCTACGGTCTCGGCGACTACACGCCGTACGCGGTGAAGGTGAAGGATCAGAACTGCGACGGCGTGCTCGTCGGCATGATCGAGCCCGACGCGCTCGGCTTCTTGAAGGCGGCCAAGGCGCAGGGGCTGGAGGACGTGACGTTCCTCTCGCTCACCACGGTTTACACGGAGGCTTTCGCCGAGGCCGCCGGCGGCATGGTCGGCGACGGCCTGTACGTGCCCGCCGAGTTCGCCCCCTTCAATGAGGAGAGCGAGGAGACGGCCGACTGGCGCGAGCTGATGGAGGCCAACGACATTCCGCTCACCTCGTTCGGTCAGGCGGGATACCTCGCGGCTACCTTCTTCCTCGAGGGACTGCAGGGCATCGACGGCGACGTCACCCGCGAATCGGTGAAGGAGGCGCTCACCACGATGCCCCCGGTCGAGAACCCCATGATTGGCAACCCGTGGGAGTTCGGCAACACCCCGAACCGCAGCGGCTGGCCGGTCGTGCTGAAGAGCGGTGAAACCGTCTGGGCCAAGGCCGCGGACGACTGGATCCACCTGCCCGAGTAATCCCGCTCACGTGAGTGAACCCCTTCCTCGCGAGTGGACCCCAAAGCACCGTGGTTGCTGGGTCCGTTCGCGAGGAAGCGGTTCACTCACGGTTCGGTGCGGACGTCGGCCCGTGCCCGCCACTGCGACGGGCTCTCTCCGAACGAGAGGCGGAACGACCGCGAGAACGACGCCTGGTCGACGAGCCCCCACGAACCGGCGATGTCACCGATCGAACGGTGCGCGTGCAGCGGATCTCCGAGGTCCTCCCGCACCCGCGAGAGCCGCCGCTCGCGCACCCACGACGTGATCGTGGTGTCGTACCCCTGGAAGATCGCCTGCGCGTAGCGCACCGAGATGTAGTTGGCCTGCGCCACGGTAGCGGGTGAAAGCTCGGGATCCCCGAGGTGCTGCGAAATATAGTCCGTGAGCCGGCGAAACAGCGCAAGGCTCGGCCGCTCGCGGTCGGTGGAGGTGGCGTCGATCTCCGCGACGACCCGAGTGGATACGACGTCGACGAGGCTGCGCATCGCCCGCATGCCGACGGGGCTGCGCAGCGCCTCCTGATCGTACGCGATGGCATCGATGAACGAGGTGAGGCACTGACCGAACGGGCCGTCGGAGCGGATCGCCGATCCCGAGAGCCGACGCAGCGCACCCGGAGGCACATCGATGAGCGCCTGCGGCAGGATCAGCATGTACACCTCGAAGTCCTCGGGGAAGAGCCAGGTGTACGGCGTGCCCGAGTGGGTGAGGGTGAAATCGCCGGGTCGCAGCATCGACCGCGTCTGCTGCTGGGGCTGCCCGGCGGCGCGCGGCGGCAGGGGCTGCTGCGGGAGCCGCTGGTGGAACTCGGTGCGGCCCTCGAGCTGGAACATGAAGACGTAGTGGGGCTCGACGGTGTGCCGGATGTGCTGCGGGGTGCGCACGACCGCGTGGTTGCGGGTTTCGGCCTGGATGCGGTGGGTGCTGACGCGGTCGAGGATGGTGCGCGAGAGGCTGCCCGTGAAGGATCGCTCGCCGCTGCGCATGCCGACCTTTTGAAACTCGGGCTTCGATCCCCAGATCAGGTTCTGCCACGACTCGATGTCGTCTGCCACACCGTTGATCTCATCGAAGAGGGCTTCGGGCTGGGCTGTGTCAGGCAAAGCGTCACCTCCGTATGAGCGGGCCCGTCGTTGGGCACAGCATAGGTCGAAGCGCCGCAGGCCACTTGGCATAGCGCGCACAGTTTCGTCTTCGCCCATCCGCGGGGGAGTTCTCAGGCAGGCCGGTTACCCTGTGGAACTGTGCTGACCGAGCTGGAAACATACTCGACGATCGCGCTGTACTCCGCGATGATCGTGTACTCGATTGCTTTCGTGTTCTACGTGGTGGATCTCGCGAACCGCAGCGGTGACGCGGCCGTGGCGGCGGCGAAAGCCGCGGGCGCGGCGGGCGGCGCGGCCGGAGCCAGCGCGGCCGGTGCCGCCGCAAGCGTCGGGGGAGCCGCAGGTTCCCGATCCAACACCACAACGCTGGTGCGCGAGGCCGCACCCGCCAAGCGCTCCGCGACCTCGGTGAAGCAGCCGCGATCCCGAGCCCTGCGCATCGGCTTCTCGCTCACCGTGCTCGGCTTCGTCATCCACCTCGCTGCCACCATTTTGCGCGGCATCGGTGCCGAGCGCGTGCCGTGGGCCAACATGTACGAGTTCGCGCTCACGGCGACGCTCGCGATCGTCTTCATCTTTCTGCTGGTGCAGTTCTTCATCGATCTGCGCTTCCTCGGGGCGCTCGTCACCGGTCTCACCGTGCTCTTCCTCGGCGTCGCCAAGGTCAACTTCTACGTGGCGATCGTGCCCCTGCAGCCCGCGCTCGACTCGTACTGGCTCGTCATCCACATCCTTGTGGCGGTGCTGGCGGTCGGCTTCCTGACTCTGTCGTTCGGCCTGTCGATGCTGCAGCTCATGCAGCACCGCCGCGAGGCGCGCGTCGCCGCGGGTGAACCCGCCGGCATGAACTTCCTCGCGAGCGTACCGGGATCCGTGCGCCTCGAAGACATCGCCTATCGCCTCGCGATCATCGGCTTCGTATTCTGGACCTTCACGCTCATCGCCGGGTCGATCTGGGCCGAAGCCGCCTGGAGCCGCTACTGGGGCTGGGACACCAAAGAGGTCTGGACGTTCGTGATCTGGGTGCTCTACGCCGGCTTCATCCACGCGCGCGCGACCCGCGGTTGGCGCGGCACCCGCTCGGCGTGGCTCAACATCATCGCCTACGCGGCCGTCATCTTCAACTTCACCATCGTCAACGTGTTCTTCAAGGGACTGCACGCGTATTCGGGTCTCTGAACCGGTGAGCGATAGCGAGTTTCGGTCGACCGGCGGCGAATTCTGGACGGGCCTCGAGACCGGGGCTTCGAGCCAGGGCGCGCAGAGGTACGCTGAAACGCGCGTGCTGCCGTCCGAGATCGGTGCCGGTGCCGGTTCTTCCGGCGCACCGGATGCGCCGCTCCCGCTGCGCAGGGTGCGTCGGCCGCGCAGGCGGGTGATGACGGCGCGGGTCTGGATCGGGATCGCCGGCCTCGTCGCCGTCGCCGCCCTGGTGGCGCTCATCACGCTCAGCCCCACCCCCGTTGACGCGGGGCATCGCGCGCTCGTGAAAGAGCTGCTGTCGTACCTGCACGGTCACGGCGTGCCCGCGTGGTTCGGCTACAACAAGCTCGAGTTCTCGGCGAACATCTTGATGTTCGTGCCCGTCGGCTTCTTCATAGGGCTGGTGCTGCCGATGCGATATGCGTGGATCGGCGGTCTCTGCGGCATGGCGTTCTCGATTGCGGTCGAGATCGCCCAGCTGGTGATGCTCCCCGAGCGGTTCGCCTCGGGATGGGATGTTCTGGCGAACTCGACCGGCGCGTGGATCGGCATCGGCGTCGCCGTGCTGCTGCGCCTGTGCGTGGCGGCACGGGACAGGCGTCTCCTGTGCGACGCGGCGGAATGCTGGGGAGTGCCGCTGCAGTCTCGGTAGGGAGGCGTCGACCGGGTTCACCGCACTCGCGCAGGATGACGAATACCGTCTATCTGCTGTCCGCGCGATCTTCTACTGCAGCACCTCGACGATCTCGGCCGGCTCGATACGGCGGCCGGTGTAGAACGGGGTCTCGAGGTTGACCCAGTTGCGAGCGTCGGTGTAGCGCAGATCCCGCATCATATCGACGAGCTCGGTGAGCTCATCGGCTTCCATGGGCAGCAGCCACTCGTAGTCGCCGAGAGCGAACGCGGCGACCGTGTTGGCGAGTACGCCGCGGTGCGCGGCTCCGGCTCGACCGTGGTCGGCGAGCATGCGCCGGCGCTCGGCGGGATCCATGAGGTACCACTCGGGCTTGCGCACGAAGGGGTAGATGGTGAGCCACTGGCGCGGTTCCTCGCCGCGCGCGAACGCGGGAACGTGCTGACGGTTGAACTCGGCGTCGCGGTGCACGCCGAGTGCGCTCCAGGTGCGGATCAGCGGGGAGATCAGCATCGAGCGCCGCAGCTCGCGCAGCGCCCACTGCAGGTCCTCTGCGGTCGTGCCGTGCAGCCAGACCATCAGGTCGCTGTCTGAGCGGAGCCCGCTCACGTCGTACCAGCCGCGCACGGTGACGTTCTCGTTCGAGATCAGTTCGACGATGCCCTCGAGCTCCTGCACCGCCCGCGGCACGTCGTGCCCGTCGAGCGAGAGCGGGTGCGACGAGCTCACGCGGAACACCGCGAAGAGCGTGTAGGCGGTCACCGGGGAGGTCGCCTCGGCGGTCTCAGCGGTCTCGGCCGCATCAGCTGCGGAGGTCGCGGAACTCTCGTACGTGCCGGAACCGGATGCTTTCGGAGCTGCGTGAGCGGGGTACGGGTGCGCGGAGTCATTCATATGATCTATTGTTCCCTGCGGAGTCGGTGCGAATCAAGGCGAGGTGAAGCGCGAGCGAGATGCGAGAGATGAGACACGCCTACTAGGGCATCTCCGAACCCTTTTCGAGCCCCGCGGCGTACTTGTTCAGCGTGCCGCTGCGGAACGCCTTCTGCACCTCAGCCATCTTGTCCCAGTTGGGCAGGATGATCGACTGACCATCTGCCGAAGTGCCCGTGCCGTTGGTGGGGCTGGTGAAGAAGGTGACCTTGTCACCGCGCAGCTCGCGCAGTTCGTAGCCGAGCCTCACGCTCGTCGTGAGATCGAGGTCTTCGTCGAGGATCAGGTAGGGCTTGATGGCTTGGAAGGTGTCGGTCAGCTTGCCGGGGTCGCGCAGGGTGTCGCCGCTCATGAGCTTGTTCATGAGCCCCTTGAGGTAGGCCTGCTGGTTGCGGGCGCGCTGGTAGTCGCCGTCGACGAAGGCGTAGCGCTCGCGCACAAAGCTGAGAGCCTCTTCGCCGTTGAGAGTGATGTCGCCCTCTTTGAACGACGAACTGCCGCCGTTCTGATTGACGAACGCGATGTCGTTGTGCACTGTGATGCCGCCGAGCGCATCGGTCAGGCCCTTGAACGATTCGAAGTCGACGAGCGCGACGTGGTCGATGCGAGCGTCGATGAAGTTCTCGATGGTGTTGACCGCGAGGGGCAGGCCGCCGTAGGAGAATGCGGCGTTGATCTTTGCCTCGCCGTGGCCCTGGATCTCGACCCAGTTGTCGCGCATGATCGACATGACGGTGACGTCTTTGCGGTCGGGGGAGATCTGCGCGACCATGATGGCGTCGCTGCGGAAGCCCGTGAGGTCTTCGACCGAGGCGTTGCGGTCGGTGCTCTCGCGGGAGTCGGACCCGAGCAGGAGGATGTTGATGGGGGCCTTCTGGCCGGGTGCGACCTTCACGGCCTCGGGCCGCTTGAGCGAGGGATCCTGTTCGATGCTCACCCGCTGAATGTCGTTGAACGTGTTCGCGAGCAGGGCATAGACAATCGCGGCAGCGATGCCGAGGAGCACGATGAGGGACCCGACTACGATCAGCGTGTTTCGCAGCGCCCGATTCTTCTTTTTATCGCGTGAGCTCCTGCGCGAGCCGCCGTCGCGCGGCCTACGGCTTTCCTGGGCAGTGGCTGCACCGTGAGAACCCTCACTGTAGCCGCGACCCGCAGCACCGTTCTCAGCAGCGTTCTTCTCAGCATCGCTGAAGAGTTTGTCCAGTGAAGATGGGTTCTCGCTCAAGACACATTCCTCGGTAGGTAGTGCGGACTCGGCGTACGCGCTGCTGGCAGCGCTTCAGAGACACGCAGAAACATCGATCTGCTCCATGCTAGTCGCGCCGACTCCATACCGGTTCCCAGGATACGCATCGCATACGCACGGCCGCACAATCTGACCGGTCGCAGGGCACTATCTGGCGACGAGCTCAGGCTGGGACTGGGGCTCAGGCGTCGTGGCGGCGGTGTGAGGAAAGAAGAATCGCTCCCACGCGTCAAAGCGCTCGCTGAGGCGGGCCAAGATGACGTGTATCTCGTGGAACCCCACAGCAGTCTTTGCTTCGTGTTCGCCGAGGCGACCCTCGAGCCTGTCGAACCGCCTGTCCACGGCGTCAAGTCGAGAATCGATGCCGTCGACTCGCCTATCAAGCCTGTCAAGCCGTCTGTCGATGCCGTCGAATCGGGAATCGATGGCATCGAAGCGTGCGTTGACCGCGTCGAATTTGGCCTCGAATTTTGCATCCATGGCCTCGAACTTCGCGTCCATCGCATCGAACTTGGCCTCGAACTTAGAGTCCATGCCGTCGAGCTTGGTGTCGAACTGCCTGCTGAGGGAACGGTGGCTGCCCAGCACGAATGCACCGATCGTGACGATGGCAGTCAACATCATCAGCACGGGACCGAGGCTGTTGATGTCGATCATGATCATGCTCCCATCGTTGCACGGTTCGAGACTGAATGCTAACGATCGTAAGAGAAAAAGATGCTGCTCTAACCACGCTGCGGAAATCTGTGGATAAGTTGTTTCAACTGACCAAGAAAGACGTGCTGTGGAGGAAGCAGGCCTGCAAGACGAAGCGTCGTCAGGGAGAGTACCCGCTCGCCTCCGATCGACGGCCGCCTGCGGTTCAGCTTTCGAGCAGCTCGGCGATGCCGCGCAGGATCTTGGCGATCGCTGCGTCGCGCGCGGATGCACCGCTCGTGTGCGCCGCGTCCGCCGCGCCGACGTCGGTGCGCCCGGCAAGACCCGACGCGAGGGCGGCGAGGTCGGGTGCGAGGTCCGCGGCAGCACTCGGTGCGAGCGCCGGAGCGAGGAACGGCGAGGCGGCGACTGCGTCCGAACCCGCGAAGGTCGGATTCTGCCGGTGCGCGTCAAACGCGGAGACGATCTCCTCGTAGAATCCGGCATTGGTCACCGATCCGATGCGCGCCGCGACGAGCGGAGCGACCGTCCTGGTGAAGTCGCCCTGCCCGTTGGTCTCCCACGCGAACTGGGTCGGCGTGCACGCTGCGAAGAGCACCTCCCGCTGCGCTACGGGGCCGAAGGCCGAGCTGGGACCGGCGTTGGTTCGGGATCCCGCACCAGACCTGGATCCCGCACCGAGACCGGCAGTCGCAGGATTGTCGGCGGCACCCGAGCCGCGTTCCGGCTCGGACTGCTCGATCGCATCCCACGCCCTGTTCCTGCCCGCGGGTGCCGCGACGCCGCGCGCGACGCGGAACGCGGCGATATCGGCGGCGTCGAGCTGCACGCTGCGCGGCAGCGAGTCGACGGGAAGGCCCGCCCGGTTCGCGCCGCCCGAGTGGCAGGAGTCGAAGAAGATGGTGAGCGACGCGCCGTCGGGGATGAGATCCCACAGCTGGGCGAGGTCGTCGTCGAGTACGAGCCGGCCGCTGCGGAAGTCGACGGGGCAGATGGCCTCGTCCTGCCCGTCCTCTTCGTCGCCGCCCTCGATGTCGGGTGCGAACGTGCCGTGCCCCGAGTATTGAATCACGAGGGTGTCGCCGGCCGCGGCTCCGCTCAACAGCTGGAAGATCGATCCGAGAATGCCCGCGCGCGTCGCGTCGCTGTTCGTGAGCAGCTCGACGCGGAACCCGGCACCGGTGAACACCTCCTGCCACAGCTGCGCGTCCGAGACGCAGCCGCGCAACCGATCGCCCGGTTTCTCGTATCCGTCGATGCCGATGCACAGCGCGCTCTTCCCGCCCGCGGCGCGCCCGCGGTCGAGTGCTGCTGCGGCCGCCGTCAGTTCGATCGCGCGCGCTTCGACGGGGAAGAGAACCGTGACGCCCGTCGTGCCGGTGACCCGCACGAGCACGCTCTCCATCGTGGCCGCGTCGTCGTCGAAGTCGCCGTGGCGCGTGGCGCGCGAGCTGGAGGGCAGCGGTTTGGTGTTGGGGCTGTGGATGAGGTCGCCGCCCGGGCCTTCGAGAAACCCTTTGACGTCTGCGTCGCCACTGATGTCTTTCGAGAGCCTCAGAATGGGCGTCCACGGCTTCGACTCGAACGACGCCGACACGAGGTACAGCAGCGATTTGCCGTAGAACCCGAGGCAGGTGTCGTCGCGCTCGGCCCGGTCGGTCATCGTGAAGATGGCGAGCTTGCCGATGTCGGCGGCGCGGGGGAGCAGCAGCTCTTTGAACGTGTCCATGCGCACGGCCGGAGCGAGCAGCGAGACGGTGTGAAACTTCGGCACGCCCGCGTCGAGGGCGACTGGGATGAGGTGCGAGTGGAAGATGGAGCCCGCGCTGTGGCCGACCGCGTGCACGGTCGCGGCGTCGGGGTTGGCCTTCATCCACGCGGCGAGCTTTCGCACCAACAGCCGTGCGCCGCCGCTCGGGTCGCTGGATGCAGCGGCGTCGAGCTTCATGTCGAGCCAGACGGCCTCGCCTCCGAGCACGCGCGCGGCCTTCTCGACGGCCGCGTCTTTGAGGTCGTCGATGATTCCGCGGCTGCCGCCGAACGCCCAGCGGCCGATCGCGTCCCAGATCGACGTCCACAGGCCGGTTTCCCACACGAAGTGGATCGGGTATACGCCGTTCGCCTTCCACCACCCGACCTGCTGCTGCGCCGTCGCGAAGCCGGCATCCTTGTCGACGAGGCCGCCGTGCGCGTACAGCACGATCGGAACGGTTGCGAGGTCGTGCTCCGCGGCGAAAGCCGGCAGGTGCGTCGCGAAGATCTCATCGATATCGGCCTCCACGGTCGCGAAATCCTGGACGGTCTGCGGCTCGGGCACGGCCTCGCGGGCGAGTCGACCGTCGGTGAGCGAGATGACGTGCGGCTTGAGCGCCGCGAGCTGAGCGGGCGTGAGCTCGGGAGAGCGGGTGGCGCGGGTTGCTGCTGTGGTGATCATGGCGGTTCCTTCGGTGCGGGGTCAGTCGTCTGGTGTTCGGGATCCGGAGTCAACCGGCAGCGAGACGGTGGCGCGCGGGTGCGCATAGGCGACGTAGGCGAGGGCAGACAGCTCGGCGTCGTCGAGCGACGCGGAGCGGGCCAGGGCGACGGCGGTACCGACGTCGGCGCTGTCGAGGGCCTCGTAGAAGCGCCGCACGAATGCCGCCGCGGCTCCGTCGTCGACGCTCCACGCGCAACCCACGAACACGCTCACCCCACCGCGCAGCAGGGCCTCGGGAAATCCGCCGAGCCCCGGCGTCGCGGTGTCGAATCGGCCGACGTCGCAGGCGTTCAGAAAGACCATTGAGG
Organism: Leucobacter sp.; assembly: GCA_047973175.1. Taxonomy (GTDB): domain Bacteria; phylum Actinomycetota; class Actinomycetes; order Actinomycetales; family Microbacteriaceae; genus Leucobacter. The sequence goes on along the minus strand of JBKEBN010000109.1, from coordinate 11,465 downwards.
GCGGCGCAACTTGCGAGGAGGGCACGCCGTCGATCCCGATGCCCTCGACCCCGATGCCCGTAAGCGCGAGGTCGGGCAGGTCGCGCCGCAGATCTGACGCGGAGTAGCTCGCCTCGGCAGCGTCGTCGGTGTCGGCGTCGGCATCGTCCGTGTCGGCATCGCCTCTGCGGTACTGAGCGAGCAGCAGGCGCTGGTCCGGGGGAGCGGCCGTCCACACGCCGTGGCCGCCGAAGTGCAGCAGGTCGAATCCGGTCGCGAAGGCCCGGCTGAGGCCGGTCGCGGTTGCGGGTGTCACGACGCTGGCACCGAAGCGCCTGCTCACGAACTCCGCCTCGCCGTCGGTGAAATCGAGGGCGAGTGCGGGATCGCGATAGGCCGGGCACAGCACCCTCGCGCGGCCGGTTCGCACCGTCACCCGCGTCGGCCTCGGTGCTCCGTACACCCAGTGGGTCGCGCCCCGCATGCCGAGGAATCGATTCGGGTCGACCCCGGGTTCTTCGTCGACGGAGCGGCTCGGGTCGCTGACGTAGATGAGTTCCCAGGGGATGTCGAACTCGCCCGTGGTCTGAATGACGAGCCGGTCGAGTTCGCGCGCGTGATCCCAGAGGAACTGGCGCACGGCGGGGCTGAAGACGCGGCGCGCGAGATCGACGCCGATCGTGCGCAGCCGGGTGAGTGCGACGGACTCCCTGGTCGCACGGTCTTCGTCGCGCAGTTGTTTGCGCAGCGCCGCAATCTTCTCGTAGGCGTCGGAGATGACCTTCGGCTTGTTGATCGTGCGCGTGCTCCCCTCACTGCGCGCCGCGCCGATCTGCACCGCGATGTCGAGCACCGAGGTGCCGTCTGCGATCGACTCGTCGACGCGAATCGTCGGCAGCTCGGTGACCTCGGGATCGGGCGTCACAGCATCGGCTCGAACCGCAGCTGTTCCAGTCTCGGCATCGGGGTCTTTCTCGGCGTTCTCCACGATCTCGGACACGATGCGCAGCGTCGCGAGGGGCAGCTCGTGGCGCTGGCGCACGACGAGCATCACCTCGGCGCTGCCCGGTGTGATCGCCTCGACGCGAAAGCGGACGACGGTCTCCGCGTCGGCCGACGCAAGCCTCAGGGTGCGGGTGCGTCGCGCACCCTTCAGCAGCCGGTAGCCGCGCGTCGCGATGCTTACGACGACCGGAACATCGGGTTCGATCGGAATCTCTGCTCGGTCGAAGGCCGAGCCTTCTGCGGGGGCCTTCGCCGCCCAGCTGAGGGTGACAGAGACCTCCACCTCGTCGCCGACGCCGGCCGTGCTGGGCATCTCGCCGAGTATGTGGGCGAGGTCTTCGGGTGGAGCCTGGGGTGGAGGTGATGGTATCGGAGCCGTAGGCGAATCCGGAACCGGAGGCGAATCTGCGACCGGAGCTGGAAAGGGCTCGGCATCTGGGAGCGCATCGGTCGTCGGCATCGCGAAATCGGGGAGATCCAGCAGCTCGGAGACCCCCTCACCCGGGGTGAAGCGCGTGTCAGCGTCGAGATGACGAAGGCCGCCGAGAAGCTCGCCGAGTTCGGGGCTGGCGTCAAGGCTGGTCTCGGGGCCGAAGCCTTCGGGTGCCGCGGCGAGGTCTGCTGTTGGTTCTTCGGCTTCTTCGCCGGCCACGGGTGCGTCACCGACGCCGTCCGCGCTCTCGGCTCTGCCGCGGTCGACCGCTGCGACGGCAGCTCCGGCTGCGCGTGCCGAGCTGAAGAGCAGGAGTTGTACGATTGCCCCGGAATTCGGAACTTCGAACGACAGTTCCGCGTGGTGCGCGCGTCGTGCTTTCCTCGGGAGCCTGGCGTCTTCTGCCTCTTCGGGAACCGCCTGCACGGAAAATGTGCTGAAGGCCGTCGCGACGAAGGCGACGAGCAACTCGGCGCGGTACGGGGCTTTGAGCGTGAGGCTGATCCATCGCTCAGGAGCGTTGCTCGATCCGCGGGTAACGCGGAATGTCGCCACAACCTCCGCTTCGTCGGGCTGGGAGATCCCGAATGAAGTGAGATCCCTGCCCGGTGAGGCCTCGAGCCTGTGCCCGTCGGCTCCGCGCAGAATCACCGAGACATTTCCGAACTTCCGCGTCGCCTCGCTCGCCTCGTCCATGGCACCCTCACCCGCTCGGCCGCACGCCCTCCGACCGGTGAAGCGCCACCGCCTATGGGCCAAGAATAAACGCCCGCCTAGGGGACGGCAAGCAGCGCGACGTAGACCCTTCCCAGATGCTTAAGCGGATCGCGCGGATAGGCCGTATTCGTCATCCTGCGCGAGCAGAGCGAGTCGCAGGATCCCGCATGAGATTCTGCGACTGAGCCGATGACGCGCGAAATCGCAGTGCGCAGAATGACTTCCGCTATTCGCACGATCAGCGAGTGAGGGTGCGTAACGGGCCGTCGAAGGCCGAGTTGCAACTTGCTGGTGGAACACCTCTGAGCCGTCTTCACGTGAAGTATGTCCCGCCTGGAATGCAGTCAGGCGGGACGTGCTTTCGTAGAAATACTAAGTATTGACGACGGTCTCGAGCAGTGACCGTTTGTGTCTACTGCATTCATGATCTCGCTTGACGCACGCAAGAAGCGCTGTACAAGGTGATTGCCGTCTTGCTTGTAATTGTTGTTCAGCGCGTTTGAGAAGGCCTCCACCATTTGTGCCCAATCGTCATCTAACGAAAGGGAATCTCGGAGGTGCTGATCGCCACCTCTTCGTATCCGTATGTATCGAGAAATCTGCGCGGTGCGCTCTTCGAAGTTTCTCGGTCAAACGGCGACGGTCCGATCATGACCTCCTTGATTGGCAGAGGCCTCCACGTGCCGTGAGGTGCGTACCCCCAGGGTTCACTCCAGTGCCGAGTTCAACATATGGCGTCAAGCTGAACCCGCCGGCTTAGTTTGGCGTTAAACCTTAGGGCGGGAGGTCCGTGATTGTCCTCGGCGGACCCGAGGACTCGCTCCGCTCGCGCAGGATGACGAATGCGGTTCAGTGCGCCAAGGTCGCTGATGCGACTTTCCTAGTGCGCAACCTCATTGTCCCGCACCCGCGTAGACCAATCTGAGAACGAGTTCCAAGGTGCTGCGTGCGAATCTCGCAGATGATCGGTGTATTCAGCGCCAGCGATTGAACTGCTGCAGGATCCCTCGCTTCAGGCGCTTGAGCCTGGCGTCAATCGGCGAGGTAGCGGTGCCACCGTAGAGATTGTCAATGAGGATCGCGGTCGATTCATCGGGCCAGATCGACCTGTAGGCCATTCTTGGCCATACCCGTAACGGGGCCGCGCGAAACATGATGAGGTACCGCTTGAGCCGATTGGGTTCGGCCCTCCACTTCCAGTTCAACGGCGCATCGTAACTGGGGTTGATCGTCTCTTCCGGAAAGGCCCTGCGCAACTCTTCTTTGAGTGAGGCCTCTGCTCGCATCTTCCGCGCGAAGGATAGGGCCTCGATCCCGGTTGTCTGCAGGGAGCGGACAGCGGCTTCTTCGTTCCCTGAAGCGATGTTTCGGCCCTGCTGCGGGCGCATGAGATGCAGTGCTGATATGACCGCGTGGGCGGGGGTGTCGGGAATGCGGACTGAAACCGTTGCAAAGCTCTTTGCTTCAGCGTGCTGTAACAAGAGTTTGAAGCCCGTCTGATCAGACACAGCGAAGCCGGGCATGTGGCGGTGAATATCTATCTCGCACCCCCAACCTGACGGGGTCATTGTCACCGAGTGGTACAGGGACGAGTCCTCCCAGCGAACCTGGGCGTGAGTCCATCCCCAGGCTTCTAGGCGCTCGGCAAGTTCCGCGATCCGATCGGGATCCACCAGCACGTCGACGTCGCCGGAGTGATGACGATTTCGAAGCCCCTGGAGCTGAAGTACGGGACCCTTGATGAAGATTACATCTATCCCGTTCTCTCTGGCGACATTGCCGATGAGGCTGTAGACGAGTTCGTGAAGCGGTGAGGTGAGCCAGCCCTGTTCGACGTTCCTCAGGCGGGCAGGGTGCTGAGGGTCAGACGAGGCGATGCCTGCGGCTGCGAATTCTCGTACGAGTGCGCGCTCTTCGGGGGTGAGTTCGTCATCGGAGATCGGTTTTTCACAAAGACGGTGCCAGAGATCTGCATGAGGACCTATGAGACCGAACGGTTCCGAGGGCTCTGTGGAGAGCAGCATGATGTCGACCTGTGACGGGTTGTCTTGCTGCCCGCGCATGTCAAGCGCACCGTACGAGATGGCAACCCATTCCACTGGTAACCCTCCCGTAGTCACTCGTACCGCACTCAGCGTCTTTCTGGTTATCTGCTTTGTTCTCGATTAGAGACTAGCACTTGGTGGTTTGGCGCTCAGCTTGCGGCTACGTGGTATAGACCTGTTTGGCTGTGGCCTACGACGGCGTGGGAGGCAGTGCTGAACTCGAACGCGGCATCGGCGTCACGATCAATCGCGACCGAAAATGTCGCGAGAATACACCTTCTCTTGAACCTCGTGCAACGTATCAGCCTGTCGATTGGCAATGATCACGTCGGCCCGTTGTTTGAACTCTTCGAAGTCGGAAACGACCTCCGAGCGATAAAATTCGCTCTCAGCCAGGGTGGGTTCATAGATGATCACCGGCACACCCTTGGCCTTGATTCGTTTCATGATCCCCTGGATGGCCGACTGGCGGAAGTTGTCAGAGCCTTCCTTCATGATCAGCCGATATATGCCAACGGTCTCGGGGTTGCGGGCGAGGATATCGTCGGCGATGAAATCTTTGCGCGTGCGGTTTGCATCGACAATCGCGGTGATGAGATTCTGAGGCACTTCCGAGTAGTTCGCCAACAACTGCTTGGTGTCTTTCGGGAGGCAGTATCCGCCATATCCGAACGAGGGGTTGTTGTAGTGATCGCCGATACGAGGATCGAGGCCAACGCCGTTGATGATCTGAGCTGAATCGAGGCCTCTGGAGACCGCATAGGTGTCTAGTTCGTTGAAGTAGGCCACGCGCAGGGCGAGGTAGGTGTTCGAGAACAGCTTGATTGCCTCGGCTTCGGTGGCATCGGTGAGAAGAACGGGTACGTCTCGTTCCAGACTGCCTTCTAGAAGCAACTCTGCGAAACATTGGCCTTGCGGGCCGCGATCTCCCACCACGATGCGTGAGGGGTGCAGGTTGTCGTACAGCGCTCGCCCTTCTCGCAAGAACTCGGGTGAAAAGACGATTGCGGCCCCTGGGTATTGGCGGCGCAATCCATCGGTGAAGCCGACCGGAATCGTTGACTTGATCACAATGCAGGCGTCGGGATTGATGCGCAAAGCGTTGGCCACGACTGACTCGACCGATGAGGTGTCGAAGTGATTGGTCTCGGTGTCGTAGTTTGTGGGGGTCGAGACCACGACGTAAGCGGCATCTTGATATGCGGAGTCTGCGTCAAGCGTGGCGGTGAGGTCGAGTGGAACATTTGCGAGGTAGTCTGCCAACTCCGCATCAACGATCGGGGAGACTCTCTTATTAATAGAATCCACTCGGCTCGCGTCGATATCCACAGCGGTGACTCGGTGGTGTCGCGCGAGGATCACGGCATTCGATAGCCCGACGTAGCCGGTACCGACAACCGTGATCTTCAGCGGCTCTCTCCTGATTGTTTGATTCACGTTCACTTCTTCTCTTCGTAAAGGTAATCGATCAAGACGGCGCGCTATTTTGTGACTGCGACCCGTGAAAGATCGAGCATGTCGCCGATTTCCTTGTCGGCACTCTTCGGCACGAATGGAGTGTATCCACCGGACGGTGAAAATGTCAGTTCGGAAAATAGCACTCGACCAATGTGTTCATAGAGATCGACACGAACGAACGGGATTCCCTCGGACAGCTGACGAGCGATCTCAATCATGTTCTCCAAGTGCGCGGGTCTCGCGGGTATCTCTGTGAAAGGGAGGTAGTCCGAGCCGCTAAAGCCGGTCGGAGTCCAGTCCAAATTGAGAAAAACTCGCATTGCAGTTGCGTGGTCCTGGAGGCCTTCTGACACGGATAAGAACTTCGGTTCGCCGTGGAAGCAGTAGAACTTGTAATCGGTGAGGCCATAACGGGTGGCTCTCTCCAGAGCCTTCAAATCAGAGCCGGAGGCGGCACCATCGGGCTGCCAGGTTGGAAGATATACCTCAGCGAGAATACGGGGTTTTACGTTCAGATAGGGCCACTCGCGAGCGGTGTAGAAAAAATTCCGCGCGAGCGACTCCTCGAATTTTCTCCGATCGGCTTGGCGATCGAACGTCGAACGATCGTCGCAGATCGCTATATGGCCCGAATCGTGAGTGCACTTCAAGACAAATTGCTCGGGCAGGTTGTCAAAATCAATCTCGTCAAAAGAGTCCCATACGCCCAGGGTCGGGATCACATGTGAACCGCCGATCTTGCCGGCCACCCATTCTTTAACCTCATATTTGTCAACCAAAGTAGTATAAATTGGTTTGCGATTGTTGAGTTTAAGCCACTGGATCTTCTCGTTGAACCCCGAGGGGGAGTCCAGGTTGAGGGGCTTCCCCATGAGGATCCAGTACTTCAGCTTTAGATATCGGACATCATCGAGTCGGCGCAGGGGGCGTTTTAGCGCCTCCCAAGTTTTGCTCTTAATGTTCCCGTACAGGCTCGAAAGCTTCACTGAGTGTTCCTCTCGGCCGTCTTGGCATCTCGGTGCTTCCTTCATCTTGTGGACCGGGGCATCTCTCGGTTGTTGAGGAAGAACGTAATTATATTGGACTAGCGAAGCTCGGTATCGCCAAAGATCACGTTACCGGAGATTCAATGCTGAAGCTCCCGCCTTACGGAACGCAGGGGCGGGAATCCAAGTATCAGGGATCGCATTTGGGGTGTGATTCAGCGGTTAGGCATTGGATCCGAAGCGTGTTTTTCGCCCTTCTGCGACATCTGTTAGCAATTGGAGCCAGCGTTCGCACACGACGTCGCCAGACATCTCTTCCAGAAGTTTGCGGCCATTGACGATCATCGTGTCGGCCCGTTCCGGGCTTTCGGCGATCTTGCACATCGCAGCCGCCAGACTCCCAGGGTCTCCGACTTCTCCGAGTTCGCCGGTGCGGTAGCGTTCGATGGTCTCCCTGGCTCCACCGGGCGGGCAGTCTGTGCACGCTGACGGCAGCCCGATTGCCATAGCCTCAAGCATTGAGTTTGAAACGCCTTCACGATCCGAAGATAGAACATACATAGAGGCGTTATGGATCCGCTCGTGGATGTCGGCCCGGAAATCCTCGATGGAGACGATTTCAGAGAGCTGCAACTCACGCACAAGATCTTGGATTCGTTCGCGTTCTGAGCCCCGGCCGAATACAGACAGCGTGTACTCCGGGAATTTTTTCCGGAAGATCGCGAAGGCTTTGATGAGCACGTCGAAGCGTTTTTCCGGGGCGAAACGACCGAACGCTACGATCTCCTTGTCGCGCAGGTTGAACGGTGTGTCGTTATGGACAAGCCCATCACGTAGAGGATTGCCAATAATTGCCGCCTTGGCTCTTAACCGCTCTCCGAAATAGGCCGCGGCTCCTCTGGTCTGGAATACAACGCGTGAGGAAAGGGCGAAAGTGAGGTCGTACAGTGCGCGGCGTGCAGGGCGTCCGCGCAGCATTCCCTCGGGATCCCACCGTGGAGAAGTGACGAGGCCAAAGCGACTTCGGACCTTGGCGAGTGCGAGATAACCGTAACCGGCGTCCAATGAGAGCACCACATCCGGTTTGAACTGATGAACCGCGGCGACTACGTGCCTTGCTTTCCGAAGACCTCTGATGAGGCGAATGCCGCCCTGCGGCACCCTGCGATCCACCAGCACGTTCTCGTCAAGGGGATAGTCTTGCTCGGAGAGAACGAGGGGAATGACGCCGACGTCCCAACCCCGCCGCTTCGCGTGGTTTGCGATGTTCACGGTAACGCGCTCGGAGCCGCCATTTCCGAGGCTGTGAGTCAGCAACAGTAGCCGCTTAGGCTTCAACACGTGATTCCCTCTCTACGGACAGTTCAGAAAGTACGATCTCCCATTCGGAAGCGATGTTGCGGAGGTCGTACGCAGTACCGGTCTCGCTGGCGCGCTGGGCCATGTGGTTCGCGAGCTCTGGATCGGTTGCGAGCTTATCCATGGCATTCGAAAGAGCCTCGACATCGCCCACGGGTGTGAGGATGCCGTTCTCGTTATCAGTGATAAGCATTCTCGGACCACCGACCGGACAGTCAGTTGAGATAACCGGCATGCCCATGGACATAGCTTCGAGTAGCGAGTTTGGCATGCCTTCGTAGTCGGAGCTCATAACGAACATGGTGCCTGTCTTGAGGCGATCATGCAGATCAGAGGCGTGGCCGGGGAGGTCGACCGCGTCTGCGATGCGGAGCGACTGCAGTAGTTGCTCCATCGCGGTTCGCTGCTTCCCCTCGCCGAAGACGATAAGGCGATAGTCGGGATGAGCTTGCCGAAAACGTTCAAATGCTTTTAAAAGGAGCGGGATGTTCTTCTGAACTTCCAGTCTTGAAGCCGCAACGATGGTCCGTGCCCCAGGTTTGGGCTGCCACTGCGGTAGGCCCCCGCTGACGGGGTTGCCGATCACTCTGCCGCGTGACTGAATAGTGCTGTTAAAGTAGCGCATCGCATCGGGGGTCTGGAAGACCAGGCGATCGGCCCTTTGATAGCAGAGATCCCGCACCTTTCTGGCGACAGCGCTACCGGGTTCAGTCGCCGGGTCGGTGCGCTCCGATAGCACGAGACCGCCGCTGTAACCAAGGCTTCCGATTGTCGCGCAAATGTTCACCCAGGCAATGAAGGAAACGATGAGCGCCTCAGGGTGTTCACGCCTATACGCGGCGACAAGGCGCGTGCCCTTGAGCATGCGAAGCAGGATCTGCAGAGGGCGAAACGGAACCCGAATGGGTTTGATGAAACGAGTGCGAATGCCAGGCTTGAGTTCGCGCGCTATCGTTCGATCGTCTGTGAGCGCGCAGATGTCTACAGACCACCCGCGCGCGTCCAGCTCGTTGGCGAGTACGCTCACCACTCGGTCGGAACCGCCGCTGCCGATACCACCGAGTTGGTTTATGACGAAGCATACGCGTCGGTTCACTCTGCGTCCTCCGCTTGGATCGTGCGGATGCGCCTGCGGGTGCTGCGCGAGAGGTTCGGTTTCAGCACCGAGTGCACGATGCCGATGGATCGTAAGGCTGTAGGTCGAAGTGAGCCATTGATCGACCGTATGGCAAGGCGTCTCAGCGAGGAGACATCCACGGGAGGTCTGAGGGTTCCTCCCGTGGCAGCGATATGGCGGCAGAATTCGCTGCCATCGACCTCTTCATATCCTTCATGCCACGGTCGACCGTGCACTCCGAAGAATGTCGTGTAGTGGAGGATCGCGGGATTCCGCTTGGCGTGGTCGTAGGCCTCTCGGGAATAGTAATTGCTGGGTCTTCTCAGCTGGTTCACTTGAGAGTAACTGCACATCCTCACCGGAGAGATCATGTTGTACTCCGGGGGCAGAATTGCGAGATCATTCTGCATGAGCATGCAGATCAGATCGTTGTCGGGGAACTCCAGTAAGCCGTCGTAGCGCAGAATGCCCGCTCGAAACTTCTGCTGCCAGTTGCCGCTTCTGAACTTCACCAGATCGATCAGCAGCACGCCGGAGTTGATGTAAGTTGCGGTTTTAGGCAGGCCGAGGTGCCGTAGATACCGCCAGTTTCGGCAGTCGTTCACTGCACCAATGACCGCCTCGTCAAGTTCGAAATCCCAGAGCTTCGACAGATCAGCCTTGACAACGGTGTCGCAGTCGAGATAGATGATCCGTTCGATGCTCGGATCGATAAGCGAGTCGACGAAGAGTCGGGAGAATGCGCTGAGGGTGTATTGTTTCGGGTCGATTTGCTTGCCGAGCATCGCGCTGAAGTCGGGCATCTCGATGAACTCGACCTCCTGTTCGAAGGAACGCACCATCCGGTCGATATCGGTGATCGTCTGATCGCTCAGCTGCTGCCCGATGATGTGCACGGTGATCTCGGAACCACGGTGGCTCTCGAGCAATGAGTGGAGAGAGGCCTTCAGTACTCAGCTGAAGCCTTCGTCGCTGGCATAGAGGAAGTGCATCACTGGATTATGCTTTCTGTCATCGAGATTCGCATCCGACCTGCGTTCGGATGCGAATCTTAGGCGTGATGAGTTTCCGAGTGGAAGCTCGCGTACCATTCGACAAAGCGCTCGAGCCCGTCTTCGAGTGAGGTGCTCGGGCGGAATCCGAAGTCCGCTTCCAACTCGCTGACATCGGCGTAAGTCTGGTAGACGTCGCCGGCCTGCATCGGCAACAGAGTTCGTTTGATCGATTCGGAGATGAGCCCGTGACGCAGCAGGCTTTGCTCGAGTACGTCGATGAAGTGCAATAGGTCCTCTGGCTTGCTGTTGCCAATGTTGTAGACCTTGTGCTGCGCGCCAGCGTCGGGCCGCGGCGGAGTCGTCATCATGGCATCGATACCGTTGACAATGTCGTCGACGTAGGTGAAATCGCGTTTGAGGTCTCCCATGTTGTAGACCTCGATGGCGTCGCCACGGATGGCTTTCTCTGTGAACTTGAAGTAGGCCATGTCTGGCCTACCTGCAGGGCCATACACCGTGAAGAAGCGCAGGCCGGTAGCCGGGATGCCGTAGAGATGCGAGTAGGTGTGGGCCATCAGCTCGTTCGCGCGCTTCGTCGCCGCATAGAGTGAGATCGGGTTGTCTACCCGATCTGATACCGCATAGGGCACCTTCTTGTTGTGCCCGTATACCGAAGAAGAAGAGGCGTAGATCAGGTGCTGCAGTCGACCGCCGTTTGCGGTGCGTTCGCGTGCAGCCTCAAGAATGGTGAGAAAGCCCACGAGATTTGAATCGGCATAGGCTTTCGGGTTGTCGATCGAATACCTGACGCCGGCCTGGGCGGCAAGGTGCACGATGACGTCCGGATCGAACTCTTCGACAATCGAGGAGATCTGATCGCCGTTAACGAGGTCTGCCTGCACGAAACTGAAGCGGTCGCGCTCGAGGAGCCCATCGAGTCGGTGATGTTTGAGGTCGACGCTGTAGTAGTCGTTGATACTGTCGAGGCCGAGAACGGTCCAGCCGCTATCGAGCAGCTGAGCGCTCAGGTGCGCTCCGATGAAGCCGGCGGCACCTGTTACCAGCGCACGTTTCGCCATGAATAAACCCTCTTCTTCTCACTCTTCATCTCAACCGGTGGGCACCGGACACTTCAGGATACCTTGTGCGGTCTGATGCTAGCCGCTACCCGGGTGCCTAGCGGTGGTTGCAGTGCTGTGAGGCGCGAGCGTTCAGACCTATCACCGGGTGAGGATTTGCGACCCTTTTTCTGGCTCTTGTGACGTATCCGTGGGTCATCGCCCGGGGAGCCGGGGCCGGTGACCGCCGTGGGTGAGCATCGCAAGGCCGATTAACGCGTCGGTCGAGCGGAACCCGAACGCGACCCGCATC
>JBKEBN010000078.1:0-51792 GCA_047973175.1 Leucobacter sp. | reverse complement strand
GCCGGGGCCGTTGACGACGCAGCCCATGACGGCAACGCGCAGCGGGACCTCGAGGCCCTCAAGTCCGGCGGTGACCTTCTCGGCGAGGGTGTAGACGTCGACCTGGGCACGGCCGCAGCTCGGGCAGGAGACGATCTCGAGGCGGCGCGGACGGAGGTTGAGCGACTCCAGGATCTGCAGGCCGACCTTGACCTCCTCGACCGGCGGGGCGGAGAGCGAGACCCGGATGGTGTCGCCGATGCCGCGGCTGAGCAGCGCGCCGAAGGCGACGGAGGACTTGATGGTGCCCTGGAACGCCGGGCCCGCCTCGGTCACGCCGAGGTGCAGCGGCCAGTCGCCGCGTTCCGCGAGCATGCGGTACGCCTTCACCATGACGATCGGGTCGTTGTGCTTCACCGAGATCTTGAAGTCGTGAAAGTCGTGCTCCTCGAACAGCGAGGCCTCCCACACCGCGCTCTCGACGAGGGCCTCGGGCGTTGCCTTGCCGTACTTCTGCAGCAGGCGCTTGTCGAGCGATCCCGCGTTCACGCCGATGCGCAGAGAGACGCCCGCGGCCTTCGCTCGGCGAGCGATCTCTCCCACCTGGTCGTCGAACTTGCGAATGTTGCCCGGGTTGACGCGCACCGCGGCGCAGCCGGCGTCGATCGCGGCGTACACGTAGGCGGGCTGGAAGTGGATGTCGGCGATGACCGGGATCTGGCTCTTCATCGCGATGATGGGCAGGGCCTCGGCGTCGTCGCGCGACGGGCAGGCCACGCGCACGATGTCGCAGCCCGCGGCGGTGAGCTCGGCGATCTGCTGCAGGGTCGCGTTGATGTCGGTGGTGGGTGTCGTCGTCATCGACTGCACCGAAATGGGGGCGTCGCCGCCGACCCTCACCGAGCCGACGCTGATCTGGCGCGACTTGCGCCGGGGTGCGAGCACCTCGGGCGCTTCGGCTACCCTCGGCATTCCTAGATTCACTGCTGCCACGGTGTCGAGTGTACTCTCTGGAGTCGAACGCACCGCTCAGGGTACCTGTGCGGCATCGCCCCTCGGCCCGCGCTTCGGCCCCGCTGCTCAGGACGCGGCGTACCCGGGTGCCGCGCCCAGCTCGAAGAATTCCTCGAGGGTCGCGGTCTTCGTGCGCTGCATCTCGGCCGCGAGTTTGGGGCCGACGTAGCGGAAGTGCCAGGGCTCGTACGTGAACCCGGTGACCTGCTCCATGCCCTCGGGATAGCGCAGCACGAAGCCGTACTCCGCGGCGTTCTCCGCCAGCCACTCGCCCGCGGGCGTCTCGCCGAAGCAGGCCGCGAGGTAGCACGAGCCGTGATCGTCGAAGTCGACGGCGAGGCCCGTCTGGTGCTCTGAGTGCCCGGGACGAGCCGAGTAGGTGTCGGCAGCCTCCTGTCCGTCGCGGGCGACGTAGCTGTCGTAGAGCGAGACCTGGGTGGCGTAGTCGCGGTACGCGCTGATGATTCTCACGTTCTGCCCATCCTCCGCGGCGGCCGCCACCAGCGCCTCGGTGGCGCGCGCGGCGGGCTCGCGCAGCGGCTGCGAGAACTCGTTCTCCACGCCCTCGGGCATCGACAGGTCGCTCGGCGCGAAATCGATCGGGTCGAGCGGGCGCTGCTTGTTGCTCACGACCCAGATCGACATCGGGTCGTCGATCGAGTGCGCCGTGCGGTCGAACTCCGGCTGCGGGTCAGGCTCGGCGGTCGGCTCGGGATCGCTCTTCGTCGGTGTCGGTGTCGACTCGGTCTCGGTCGGTGCGGGATCCGCCTGCTTCGATGAGCCCGGCTCGGTCTCGGCCGCGGCGCACCCGACGAGCGCGGTGCCCGTCAGCAGAAACGCTGCGGCGGCACCGAGGGTACGGCGGCTCACGGCGCGGTGCATCGCGGCGGAAAATCTTACAGGGCGGGGTCGACGCATGGCGATTATTCTGTCACGAGTTCGTAGTTGCGCTCGGTCAAGTACCCCGTGATTCCATCGTCTTCCCCGGTCGGCGTCGCCCGCCGGTCCCGGGCACGAGAACCCGCGCCCGGCACGAAAACCCCCGCCCAGAACAGTCCCGGAGACGGGTTTTCGTGCGGGGCATGGGTTCTCGTGCCACTGCTTACCGGCCCAGCCTCCCCAGCCGACAGCCCACGGACCAGTCAGAAGAGCCGTTATTCTTGCCTACATGCTGTTCCGTCGCACACGTGTCCTCGCCGCGGTCTCCGCCGCTGTCCTTCTGCTGGGAGCGGCGGGGTGTGCGGCCGCAGATCCCGAACCGACCGCGAAGCCCGCTACGACCGAGGCACCCGATCCCGAACCCACGAAGAACAAGACCGAGCCGACGAAGGATGCCTCGAAGCCCGAAGACTCCGACACCGTGCACGTGATCGCGATGGGCGACATGCTCCCCCACGACTCGGTCAACCAGAACGCGCAGGTCGACGGCGGCTGGGACTACGGGCAGTTCTTCACCGGCATCAGCTCGCAGTTGGAGGCCGCCGACGTCACCTTCTGCAACCAGGAGGTGCCGAGCGCCGGCGAATCGTTCGGCATCAGCGGCTACCCGGTCTTCAACGCCCCGGTCGAGTTCGCGCAGACGCTGCATGATCCGGTCGGCTGCGACCTCGTGAACATCGCCAACAACCACGCCGCCGACCTGGGCCCCGAGGGCATCGCAAAGACCCGCGAGGTGTGGGACGGCCTGAGCCCGTCGATCGTCGCCGGAGCCAATCGCGACGCCGAAGAGCAGCGCACCGTGCCCGTGTTCGAGGCCGACGGCGTGAAGATCGCGCTCGTATCGCTCGCCGAAGTCTCAAACGCGCCCATCGACGGCGCGCTGCTCAACATGATGAGCGACTCCGCGCTGGTGCAGGATCTCATGCAGCAGGCCCGCGAGAAGGCCGACGTGGTGCTGGTCTCGGCGCACTGGGGCACCGAGGACTCGCACGAGGTGAACGATCAGCAGGCCGCATTCGCGCAGCAGCTCGCCGACCTGGGAGCCGACGTGATCATCGGCACCGGGCCGCACGTGCTGCAGCCGGTGACGTGGCTGGATCGCTCGGGCGGGGGCCGCACCCTGGTGTGGTATTCGATCGGCAACATGCTCAACACCCAGCTCTCCATCGACCAGCTCACCGGCGTCATCGCGGGCTTCGACCTCGTGAAGGGCGACGACGGGGTAAGCGTCGCAGACCCGACCGCCATTTTCACCTACATGCACTACGACTGGACACCCGAGCAGCAGGCCGCGAACGACCTGGCCGCGCGCAAGAACCTGAGCCTCCAACCGCTCGCCACCTCCGACGAACTGCTTTCGCGCACGACCTTCGGGGTGACGGCCGAGCAGCAGGTCGAGGCCTCCACCGCGATCCTCGGCCCCGATGTGAAGGTGCTAGCCGAATAGCGACACCGGTTTCACGATGTCGGCGTACATGAGCAGCACGGACATGCCGCCGAGCAGGATGACCACGACGAAGGTCACGGGCACCATTTTCGCCGTGTCGATGGGTCCGGGGTCGGGCCTGCCACGCAGGCGTGCAATGCGCCGCTTCGCACCCTCGTAGAGCGCACCGGCGACGTGCCCGCCATCGAGCGGCATGAGCGGGATCAGGTTGAACACCAGCAGCGCGACGTTGAGCGAGCCGAGCAGCCCGATCATGAGTTGCGCGCGGGCCGCGATGGGGGCCTCTTCGAGGCTGGCGACCTCTCCCGCGAGGCGTCCGACGCCGACGACGCTCATGGGGCCGTTGGGGTCGCGCTCCTCGGTGCCGAAGGCCGCGTTCCAGGTGTCGACCATGCGCTGCGGCAGGCGGATCACCACGCCCACGACCCGGCTGACGTTCTCGCCCACGTAGGCGGGAACGGCCGTGATCGGTTGCCGCACGGTCTCGCTGGCGGGCGTCGCTCCGACCATGCCGACGCTCTCGGTGACGATCTCTCCCTGCTCGTCGGTGACGACCTCTCCCTGCGCATCGACCACGGCCCGCGGGTTCGCGACCGGGGTGAGCACCACGGTCTGTTCGATGCCGTCGCGCTCGATGGCGACGCTCAACTGCCGATCGGGCGACTCGCCGACAACGGTGCGAAACTGCTCCCAGCTCTCGATGTCGGTGCCGTCAACCGCGATGATCCGATCGCCCGGCAGCAGACCGGCCGCGGCGGCCGGGGCCGCTGGATCGCCTGCGCCGCACGCGGTCGCGGTGCTGTCGGCCGGGAGCAGGCACTCGCTGACCGAGCCGAGGGTGGTGCTGTTCTGCGGCAGGCCGAAGCCGACGAGCACGATCCCGAAGAACACGAACGCGAGCACCAGGTTCATGAACGGGCCGCCCAGCATGATGACGATCTTCTTCCAGACCGGTAGGCGGTAGAAGGTGCGGTGATCCTCACCCTCGTCGATGGTCTCGGCGCTCGCGAGGCGCGCGTCGTCGACCATGCCGGCGAGGCCGCGGCGGGCCTCCGCCTCCCCTGGCTCGCCGTCGCCAATGCGCTCCAGTTCGTGCAGCACGTCGCCGGGCGCGGTGCCCTCGTCGCGGTGGGGCCGGTCCCCGTCGCCCGTGCCAACGGTTCTGGTCGCCGTGGCGGTGGTGGATCGCCTGGTCGCCGCCGGTCGTTCTTCGACGACGGTGTTGAGAAAGCCCGTCGTCGATTCGCGGGCCGTCTCGCCGGGTTTCTGGGGCGGGTACATGCCGATCATGGCGATGTACCCACCGAGCGGGATCGCCTTGATGCCGTACTCGGTCTCGCCCCGCTTGCGCGACCACAGCGTCTTGCCGAAGCCGACCATGTACTGCGTCACCTTCACGCCGAAGAGCTTCGCGGGCACCAGGTGCCCGATTTCGTGCAGGGCGATCGACACGGCGAGCCCGACCAGAATGATCAGAATCCCCAGCACGTAGAGCAGCACCTCAGTCACCCGCTCAGGCTACTCCGCAGCGCTGTGGGGTAACGGAGAGCGCGCTGTCAGAGCGCCGGGACCGCGCCCGAGCCCCGCTCCGCGTCACCGCGTTTGAGACCCGCCCCGCCTCACCGCGCCCGAGCCCGCCTCACCGCGCCGCTCGGGCGGCGATGACCGTCTCGGCGGTCTCGCGCGCCCAGCGCTCGGCCTCGGCGAGCGACTCGAGCGTCAGCAGATCCGGCGCCTCGTGCATCTCGAGAACGTCGCGCACCGTGTCGACGATGTCAAGAAAGCCGATGCGCCCCTCGTGGAAGGCGTCGACCGCCTGCTCGTTGGCGGCGTTGTAGACCGCGGGGTAGGTGCGGCGGGCGCGGCCCACCTCTTTCGCGAGTTCGACCGCGGGAAAGGCCTCGGAGTCGAGCGGCTCGAACTCCCAGCTGGTCGCGGTGCGCCAGTCGAGCGGCGCGCCCACGTTGCCGATGCGGGCGGGCCAGCTCAGGCCGAGGGCGATCGGCAGCCGCATGTCGGGCGGCGAAGCCTGGGCGATGGTCGAGCCGTCGACGAACTCGACCATCGAGTGCACGATCGACTGCGGGTGCACCACCACTTCGATGTCGCCGTAGGAGACGCCGAAGAGCAGGTGCGCCTCGATCACCTCGAGCCCCTTGTTGATGAGCGTCGCCGAATTGGTGGTGACCACGCGGCCCATGTCCCAGGTGGGGTGGGCCAGCGCCTCGGCCGGTGTGACGCCGCGCAGTGAGGCACGATCCCGACCCCGGAACGGGCCGCCCGAGGCCGTCAGCACGAGTCGGCGCACCTCGTCGCGCGAGCCGGCGCGCAGCGCCTGCGCGATAGCCGAGTGCTCCGAATCGACGGGCACGATCTGCCCGGGCTTCGCGAGCCGGGTCACCAGGTCGCCGCCGACGATGAGCGACTCCTTGTTGGCGAGGGCGAGGGGGCGCCCCGCCTCGAGCGCGGCGATCGTCGGCCCGAGACCGATCGAGCCGGTGATGCCGTTGAGCACGACGTCTGCGGGCACCTCGCGGATCAGCTGTTCGGCCGTCCGCGTGCCGAGGCCCGTGTGCTCGACGTTAAACTCGTCGGCCTGCTGCTGCACTCGCTCGCCGTTCGAGCCCGCGATCAAGCCGACCACCTGAAACCTCGACGGGTTCTTGCGAACCACGTCGAGCGCCTGCTCGCCGATCGAACCGGTGGACCCCAGAATGACGATGCGCCTCATGCCTCCCATTCTGGTGCATGGGCTGCACGAGGCGCACGGCTCGCACTCGGTCTGAGCACTCTGGAGGGCTACTCGGCGTGCACGACTCCGAGAATATCGATCACGAAGACGAGCACGTCGCCCTCTTTCGCACCGGCCAGCCGCGACGCCGTCGCTTCACCGTAGCCGGCATCCTCCGGCACGAGGGCGATCACCTGAGAACCGACCTTCTGGCCCTCGACGGCCTGGGTGAAGCCGGGAACCACCTGGTCGGTGATGAACTCGAGGGGCGTGCCGCGCCCCCAGCTCGAGTCGAAGTCTTTGCCCGTGCGCCAGATCACGCCGCGGTAGTTCGCGTACACGCGGTCGCCGGGCTTGACCGTCTCGCCGTCGCCCTCGATGAGCGTCGCGATCTTCAGCTCTTCGGGGGCCTCGACTCCCTTCGGGATGATGACCTCGGGGGTGCCGTCCTTGCCGAGCTTCACCTCGGGGAAGCCCTCGGGAGCCTCCTTCGCCTTGCCCTCGGCCCGCTTCAACAGGTCATCGGCCTCGAGCGTGCCCGGTTCGGCCGGGGCCGCGGAGTCGTCCGCCCCCGCTTCGCCCTCGTCGACCTTGCCCTCGCCGCGGCCGATCTTCGTCGTGTCGGTGACAACCACGATCGAGTCCTTCTCCGTCATGTCCTCGGGCAGACCCGCGTCCTTCGGCTCCTGGCCGTTGAGCAGCTTCGTCAGCGGCACCACTGCGACCGCCCGCTGCCCCTCAGTGGCGCAGCGTAGCAGGTCGCCGATCAGCGGGTCGCTGGCCACCACGTCGCCCTGATAGGCGATCTCGACGTCCTGGTTGAAGGCCGGTGCCGTCTTGCCGTCCATCGTGGGCATCTCGAGGATCTCGCCCGTGGCACCGTTCATCATGGCGACCGTGAAGGTGAGCATGTCGCCGTCCGCGACAACGTCGCCGCTGCCCTCGGTCAGCACCGAGCGCTCGGCCTCGTCTGCGCGCACGGGGGTCTTCGAGGTGAGCTTCGACTCCTCGCCCAGCTTGCCCGAGACCTTGACGGCCTTGCTCGCGTCTCCCGCAGTGAGGCACTCCGATCCCGATGCGTCTTGATTCGGGTCACCGCCCGCCGAGCACGCCGTCGTTGTCAGCAGTGCCGCGGCGAGCGCGGCCGGAAGAATAACACGGGAGAATTTCACGGTCGCAAGTATTGCGCACTCCGCTGCTCGGGGCCTGAGAGCACCGCCCTGGCCGCCGTCACCGCGGCGAGGATCAGCAGCACGACGGTGGCGAGGTCGCAGGCGATGTAGACGTAGTGCCACAGCGACTGCCCGGGCTCGGCCCCCTGCAGCACCAGATCGGTGCGCGCGTTGAGGGGCGGGCGCACCACGGCGACCTTGAAGACGAGCACGGCGGCGAGACCGGCCCAGATGATGAGGCGGCGGCCGGCGAGTCTGATCTCCGCGGGCCAGAGTGCGAGCACCGTGTAGGCGATGAGGATCGCGCCCTCCACCATGTTGAGCGTCGCGAAGACGAGACGCCCGATCCCGAGCCCCAGGGGAATGGTGATGCCCGGTGCCTGAAACTTGAGCGGTGCCTCGATGAAGGAAATCGCCACGATCAGGCCGAGCCACAGCACCGGCAGCACGAGCCGCCAGAGTTCGACCGCCACCCACCGCCGACGCTTGGCGTGCGACCTCGCGTTCGCGCGTGCGCCGTCGTCACCTGCGCGGCCGGTATCACTGGGGGCGGTGTCTCCGGGGCCGGCGTCGCTACGGCCGACATCGCCGGGGCCGACATCGCCGGGATCCTCGCTCATGCTGTTCCTCATCTCTCCCGGTCGCGCTATCGACCGCGGGCCGCGAGCGCGGCGGCGTAGAGCTGGCGGGCGGAGAGCCCGGTCGCCTCTGCCACCGAGCGGCTCGCGTCTTTGAGCCGCTCTCCCTCGCTCACCCGCTGCTGCACCTCCGCGAGCGCGTCCTCCGCCGAGGCCTGCAGCTCGGGTGCGCCGCCCACGACCACCACGATCTCACCGCGCACGCCGGCGGCGGCCCACTCCGCAAGCTCGCCGAGGGGTCCGCGCCGAACCTCCTCGTGCAGCTTGGTGAGTTCGCGGCAGACCGCGGCGGCCCGATCCTCGCCGAATGCGGTCGCGAGGTCGGCGAGGGTTGCCGCGAGTCGGGTGGGCGCCTCGAAGAACACGAGGGTGCGGCGCTCTGCGGCGAGCGCCGCGAGGATGCGGGATCGCTCCCCTGCCTTGCGCGGAAGAAACCCTTCGAAGGCGAAGCGGTCGGTCGGCAGCCCGGAGACCGCGAGGGCGGTGATGACGGCGCTGGGGCCCGGGATCGCGCTCACCGCGACGCCGCGCTCGGCCGCGAGCTGCACCACTCGGAACCCGGGGTCGGAGACGGTCGGCATGCCGGCATCGCTGACGAGCAGTATGTCTTCGTCGGCGGCGCGTTCGACGAGTGCCGAGGCCCGCTCGTGCTCGTTGTGGTCGTGCAGGGCGATGAGTTCCGGCCGGTTCTCGATGCCGAGCAGTCGCATGAGCTGAACGGTGTGGCGGGTGTCTTCCGCGGCGATGACGGTCGCACGCTCCAGGGCTTCGCGCAGCCTCGGCGACGCGTCTCCCAGGTTGCCGATCGGAGTTGCGGCGAGCAGGATCATGCTTCCAGGGTAGTCCTGCCCCGAAAGCCGCGCACCGCGCGTTCAGACCGCACTGCCAGAATGTGCGCCATGAGCGAGACTATTCCCGAACAGCCGCAGCAGCCCGGCCCGCCGCCGAACCCTCACGCGCAGCAGCCCGCCTCGCGCCGGGGCGGCAGCGGCCGCGTTCTCGCCGTCGCCGCGATGATCGCGGGCCTGCTCGCCCTGCTCACCGCGGGGGTTTCGGCCTTCTACTTCAGCGTCTTCCTCGTGCTCGGAGGTCTGCTCGGCCTGGTGGCGATCGTACTCGCGATCATCGCGATCGTGCTGCGCCAGCAGCGTGCGCCCTGGATCATCGGTCTCGCCGCCGGAGCGCTCGCGATCGTGATCGCCGTTGCCGCGGGAGGCCTCGCGCTGGGCGCGCTCCTCACGCCTGACGGTGCCGCGACGGCCAGCGCGTCATCCGACTCGCCCGGAGCAACGGGTGGCGACAACACCGACGGATCTCCCACTGCCTGGCCGCAGAACATGGCGACGGGCGGCATCGTGTTCACGAGCGGCGACAAAGACGGGAAGGACGGCATCGAGGTGCTCCGCTCGGAGGCCCTGCCTGCGGGATCGGCGCTCCCCGCCGATCCCGGAACCGGCGACCGCATCGTGATCTACCTCGACTACCGCTGCCCGTACTGCTCCGCCTTCGAGCAGCAGAACAAGGAGCTGCTGCGCAGCGTCGTCGAGAGCGGTGCCGCCGACGTCGAGATTCGTCCGCTCACCTTCCTCGATCGCGTCGATGCGGGCGGCGGCTACTCGTCGCGCACGGCGGGAGCGATGGCGTGCCTCGCGGAGGCTCAGCCGGAGGCCGCCTGGGATGCGAACCAGGCTCTGCTCGACCCCGAGTTCCAGCCGGCCGAGGGCGTCAGCGGCCCCGACGACGGGGCGATCATCGAGCGGCTCGATGACGTCTCCGGCGGTCTGAACGCCGAGGCGCGATCCTGCATCGAAAAGCAGCACTTCGTGCCGTTCGCCCAGTTCCGCGACGCGTGGACCACCACGCACACCATTCCCGACGCGAAGGGCGAGGGCGTCTCGGTCACCGGCACTCCGTCGGTGATGGTGAACGGCGTGCCCTACCCCGGCAGCCCCGAAGACGGCGACGCCTTCGCCGCCTTCGTGAAGCAGCAGGGCATCGATCCCGCGGCACGAACGGAGTGAGCGGGGCAGACTCTCCGTGCGGCACGGGCGGCACACACGGCCCGAGCGCCCCGACGCTGTTCTCGCAGACCGGCCTGCTCTACTACCCCGTCACGCTCGTGGCGCGGCTGCCGTTCTCGATGCTGGTGGTCGGCGTGCTCACGCTCGTGGTATCGACCCGCGGCTCGATCGAGCTCGGCGGCCTCAACTCCGCGATGGTCGGGATCGGCGTCGCCTGCGTCGGCCCGTTCATCGGCGCGGCGGCCGACCACTTCGGGCAGCGGCCGACGCTGCTCATCGCTGGCGCGGTCAACAGCGCCGTGCTCGGCGCGCTCGCGTGGATCGCGTACAGCCCGGCACCCGTCTGGGCGCTGTTCGTCGCGTCGTTCCTCGTGGGGGCGACGGCCCCGCAGATCGCCCCGATGTCGCGCTCGCGACTCGTCGACATCATCACGACGCGGCTGCCGGTGCGGCAGCGGCCGCGGCTCATCTCGAACGTGCTCGCCTTCGAGTCGGCGGCCGAGGAGTCGGTCTACGTGTTCGGCCCGGTCGCGGTGGGGGCACTCGCGACCGCCTTCGGCGGCTGGGCACCGGTTGTCGGGGCGGCGATCCTCACCATCACCTTCATCACGGCCTTCGCGCTGCATCGCACCTCGATCCCGGTCAATACCCGCGAGGAGCGCGCGGCGACACTCGCGCCGGCCTCCGAGCTGCGGCGGCCGGCGCTGCTCATCACGGTGATCGGAGCCTGCGGCACCGGCATGTTCTTCGGATCGATGCTCACGTCGCTCACCGCCTTCATGCAAGACCGGGGCGCAGCCGAGAGCGCCGGTCTGCTCTACGGCGTGCTCGGGATCGGCTCGGCGCTCTGCTCGATCGGCGTCACCCTGCTGCCGGCCCGTTTCAGCCTGCGCGCCCGCTGGCTCGTCTTCGCGCTCATGATGCTCGTCGGCACGGCGCTGCTGCAGACCGTGCACGACCTTCCGAGCATGGCACTCTGCCTCGCGTACCTGGGAATCGGGATCGGCCCCCTGCTCGTCAACTTCTTCACCCTCGCCGCGCACCGCAGCCCCGCGGGGCGCTCGGCGACCGTGATGACGATGCTCAGTTCGGGGCTGATGCTGGGGCAGGCGGCGGCCAGCGCGACCACCGGCGTCGTCGCGACGCACCTCGGCACCCGCGCCGCGCTGCTGCTCCCTCTCATTGCCGTGACGCTGATCCTCATCGCCGGCCTCGTCAACTGGGTGCTGAGCCGCGCCCCTCATCCGGCCCACTGAAGTTCGTCGCCCTTTGTCCGCTTAAAAGCAGCTGTTTAGTGGGACAAAAGGCGACCAACTTTCTGCCCGGAACAGGTCAGGCCCGGGCGCGGCCCGCTGTCGCTACGGAATAGCCGCGCGGGAACCGGCGTTGTAACCTGCGCATGCTCCGGGCCGCTGATTCCACAGCCACGGGCCCGGATGGAAGAATGGAGACCATGTCTGCCCTCACCTCCGCCGAGGTCGCCGAACTGCGCGCGGCCTTTCCCTACTTCGCCCTGAAGTCCGATGATCCCCGCGCCCCCGCCTACCTCGACGCCGCCGCGACCTCGCAGCGGCCCGCGGTCGTGCTCAACGCGGAGCGCCGCTTCCTCGAAACCGCGAACGCGGCCGTGCACCGCGGCACGAGCGGTGCCGTAGGTGCCGCGACCGAGGCCTTCGAGGGTGCGCGAGCCGCGGTGGCCGGCTTCGTGGGGGCCGATCCCGAGCAGATCGTGTGGGCCGAGAACGCGACCGACGCCCTCAACATCGTGGCCCTCGGCATCGGCGAGGCGAACACGGGCGAGGCGCTGGGCGTGCCGGGCAGCGAGCGGTTCAAGCTGGGCGCGGGCGACGAGATTCTCGTCACCGAGGCCGAGCACCACGCCAACCTCATTCCGTGGCAGCGGCTCGCGGCGAAGACCGGTGCTTCGTTCAAGTACATTCCGGTGCGCGAAGACGGCACCTGGTCTCTCGATGACGCGCGCGCGGCCCTGAACGAGCGCACCCGCATCTTCGCTTTCGCGCACGTCTCGAACGTGACCGGCTATGTCGCGCCCGTCGCCGAGCTGGTCGAGCTGGCGCACGCCGTCGATGCCGTCACGGTGCTCGACGCCTGCCAGTCGGTGCCGCACGTGCCGGTCGACCTCGGTGCCCTCGGCGTCGACTTCGCGGCGTTCTCCGGCCACAAGATGCTCGGGCCCAACGGCATCGGCGTGCTGTACGGCAAGCCGGAGCTGCTGGCTGCGCTGCCGCCCTCGCGCACCGGTGGATCCGCCATCACCAAGGTGACCATGGAGAGCGCGCAGTTCATGCCGCCGCCCATGCGCTTCGAGCCCGGCACGCAGCCGGTGTCGCAGGCCGTCGGCCTCGGTGCGGCCGTGGAGTTCGTGCGCGGCATCGGCACGGACCGCATCGCCGCTCGCGAGCACGAACTCGTCGAACGGATGGTCGCCGGCATCGAGGCGACGCCCGGGGTGCGCCTGCTCGGACCTGCCGACGCATCGCAACGCGTGGCCCTGGCCTCGGTCGTGGTCGAGGGGCTGCACGCGCACGACGTCGGCCAGTACCTCGACGAACAGGGCGTGCTCGTGCGCGTGGGGCACCACTGCGCGCAGCCGCTGCACCGCGCGCTCGGCATCACCTCTTCGACCCGCGCCAGCGTGCACCTGACCACGACCGAGGACGAGGTCGATCGCTTCGTGGATGCCATTCGCGGCGCGCAGCGGTACTTCGGAGTGGAGGTGGCGGCGTGAGCGCGCTCGACGGACTGTACCAGGAGCTCATCCTCGACCACTCGAAGCGTCCCATCGGCAGGGGCGGCCTCGAAGCCGCGGAGGGATCGCTCACCGCGAGTCACCACGAGTTCAACCCGAGCTGCGGTGACGAGATCGACCTGTCGATCTCGATCGATCCCGCAACCGGCCGCATCGAACAGCTCGCCTGGGAGGGGCAGGGCTGCTCCATCTCCATGGCCTCCGCGTCGATCCTCGCCCAGCTGGTGCGCGACGAGCGGCTGACGGTAGACGAGGCGCAGACCCGCATCGACGCGTTCCGCGAGATGATCCAGGCCCGCGGCGAGGGCGAACCCGACGAAGACCTGCTCGGCGACGCCGTCGCGCTGCAGGGCGTCTCGAAGTTCGTGATGCGGGTCAAGTGC
Source organism: Leucobacter sp. (assembly GCA_047973175.1). Classification (GTDB taxonomy): domain Bacteria; phylum Actinomycetota; class Actinomycetes; order Actinomycetales; family Microbacteriaceae; genus Leucobacter. Next base: position 38,698 of record JBKEBN010000078.1, on the reverse strand, counting down.
GCGATGCTCGGCTGGGTGGCCCTCGAGGCCGACCTCAGGCAGCTTCGCCCTCAGCTCGCGCCCTGACGTCGGTCTCGGCTCCTCGCCGAAGCACGGTAGAACCAGAAGCCCGGTAGAACCACGGGAATCCAGTGGATCTACCGGAATGAGGGGATGAATGACGTGATGAATGACGTGATGAATGAACGAGATGAGAGGCACCACTTCTGACCGCGCAAACGCGATACCGTTCGGCCTAGGGCACGTCTGGATCCGACCGAAGCGGACCCCGCCTGCACGAGCCCGGCTCACAGTGAGGGAGAACGAATGCGTTATACGAGTGGCAACTACGAGGCGTTCGCGCGGCCGCGCAAGCCCGCGGGTGTGGATCAGAAGCGAGCATGGTTCGTGGGCTCGGGTCTCGCGGCCCTGGCCGGTGCGGCGTTCCTGATTCGCGACGGTCACATGGACGGCTCGAAGATCACCATCTTCGAGCAGCAGAAGATCCCGGGCGGCGCACTCGACGGTCTCGACATTCCGGAGAAGGGCTTCGTCATCCGCGGCGGTCGCGAGATGGAGAGCAACTTCGAGTGCCTGTGGGACCTCTACCGCTCGATCCCGTCGCTCGAGATCGAGGACGCGAGCGTGCTCGACGAGTTCTTCTGGCTCAACCGCGACGACCCCAACTACACGCTGCGTCGCACCACCAAGAACCAGGGCGAAGACGGCGGCACAAACTTCAAGTTCGACCTGAGCAAGAAGGCCATGAAGGAGATCTCCGACCTCTTCATGGCGCTGCCGGAGGAGATGGAAGACAAGAGGATCAACGAGGTCTTCACCGACGCCTTCCTCGGCAGCAACTTCTGGCTGTACTGGCGCACGATGTTCGCCTTCGAGGAGTGGCACTCGGCGCTCGAGATGAAGCTCTACCTGCACCGCTTCATCCACCAGATTCAGGGTCTGCCCGACTTCTCGACCCTGAAGTTCACGAAGTACAACCAGTACGAGTCGCTCGTGATGCCCATCGTCAAGTGGCTTGCCGAGAAGGGCGTCAACTTCCAGTACGACACCGTCATCACCGACGTCGACTTCGCGATCTCGCAAGACACGAGCCGCAAGCAGGCCGTCAAGGTGCACATGACGGTGAGCGGTGAAGATCAGACCCTCGACCTCACCGAGGACGACCTGCTCTTCATGACCATCGGCTCGCTCACCGAGAACTCCAACGACGGCGATCACCACACCCCGGCCAAGCTGAACACCGGCCCCGCACCGGCCTGGGATCTGTGGCGTCGGATCGCGGCCAAGGACAAGAGCTTCGGCAAGCCCGACGTGTTCGGTGCGCACATTCCCGAGACCAAGTGGGAGTCGGCCACCGTCACCACGCTCGACAGGCGCATTCCCGAGTACATCCAGAAGATCTCGAATCGCGATCCGTTCAGCGGCAAGGTCGTGACCGGTGGCATCGTCACCGTGATGGACTCGAACTGGCTGATGTCGTGGACCGTGAACCGTCAGCCGCACTTCAAGAAGCAGCCCGAAGATCAAATCGTCGTCTGGGTCTACGGCCTGTTCCCCGAGAAGGAGGGCGACTACGTCAAGAAGGCGATGCAGGACTGCACGGGCGAGGAGATCACCCAGGAGTGGCTCTACCACATGGGTGTTCCCACCGACGAGATCGAAGAACTCGCCGCGACCGGCGCGAAGACCGTGCCCGTGATGATGCCCTACGTCACGGCCTTCTTCATGCCGCGCAAGCACAGCGACCGCCCGGCCGTCGTTCCCGAGGGCTCGGTGAACTTCGCCTTCATCGGCCAGTTCTCGCAGTCGCAGGAGCGCGACTGCATCTTCACCACCGAGTACTCCGTGCGCACCCCGATGGAGGCGGTCTACACGCTGCTCGACATCGAACGCGGCGTGCCGGAGGTGTTCAACTCGACCTACGACGTTCGCGCGCTGTTCCACGCAGTCTACCGCATGCGCGACGAGCAGGAGATCGAGATTCCCGGTGGCCGGCTCGGACGCCACTTCGCGAACAAGCACATCGAGAACAACGTGGTGGGCCAGCTGCTCAAGGAGTACGGTCTCACTAGCTAGTTTCTCGCGCGCGAATGGCGTGGGGCGGTTGAGGGGCGAGTGTCGGTCTGTTCCGGTGCTCACCCTCGCCTCCCGCCGCTGGTCTCCCACGTCCGAGGCGGTTGACGTGAGTTTTCTCCACAACTAGTCAATTTGTGCGTGTTCGAGGTTTCTTGACCTGGACGCTGTGGATAAGCCGTTTTCGGTGTTCCCGGTGCCTCAGGATCGAGGGCATGAACTCACACAGCATCCCGTCCACCGGCCCCGATAGCACCCAAGTCATCACCTGTCACGGCACAGCCGATTTTCTCGCAGCACTTCCCGAGCTCGTCGGCTACACCGCTCCGGGTAGCCTCTTCGTGGTGTTCTTCGCAGGCAAGCGCTCCGAGGGGGCGATGCGCATCGACCTCCCCGCCAGCGACTCCCCCGAAGATTCGCTCGACCTGCTCGACACGATCTGCCACGTGCTGCGCGAACTCGACTACGAGGCACCGGCCGTGGTGATATCGAGCGAGCAGACCTTCGCCGAAGCAGGCGGTGCTCCCTGGGAAGCCCTGGCCCGGCGGGTGGAGCAGCGACTGCTGAGCGAGCGCATCGGGTTGCGAGAGCTCTGCTGTCTCGCTCCAGACGGGTGGGCGAGCTACGACGATCCCGAAGCCCCGGCCACGGGTCGTCCGCTCAGCGAGATCGCGGAGAGCCCGATAGCGCTCGAAGCCCGACTCCGCGGCAGCACTCCCCCGAACCTCGCCGATCTCGGCGCGATCCCCTCTCCAAATCCACGGCGGCAAAAGGCCGTCACCGCCGCACTCGACAAGATCGCGGCCCACGAACCCCCGAGTGCGGGAGCGGCGTCCCCTTCCTTTCCCGCACTCGGGTACCTTCACCCGTCCAAGCACCACCTGGCTCCCTTCGCCGAGACGGCCGCCGTGGCACGCGCCCTGCAGCGAGAGGATCGCGGCCTCACCCCGCGCATGACGGCGCGACTCGCCAGGAGCGCGGCGCACTCGGACCTCTGGTTTCTGCTCGCCATGGCCGTGCTCACGCGCCCGGAGTTTCCCTGTGAGATGGCGCGAGAATTGGGAGTGGAGCGCTTCACCGGCATCCCCGTCGACCTCGAGGGCGGAGACTTCTTCGGCGGCGGGCGCAGGGAAGAAATCGACGGCTGCTCCCGTGATTTCAGCGGCAGCAGATCGCACCGCTCAGCCGGGCAGCACGGACCGCGGTGGTCAATCTATCTCCTCCTCGCCGACGCCTGTCTGGACTTCACCGAGCAGAACCGCCTGCCGATCATTCGCACCCGTCTCGCGCAGGCCGTAGCGGAGACTCCGCGCGAGCTGAGGCCGGGGCTCCTCGCGTTCAGCGCCTGGCTCTGGTGGCTGAGCGGCACCCAGTCCGTCGCCTACCGGCACGTGGAGAAGGCGCTCGGCATCGACCCCGAGCACGAGCTCGCTCTCATGGTCGAGCACCTCGCCGCCGCCCCGCTCTATCCGGCGCTCCCCACGTTCAAACGGGCCGCGTAGTGTCACACGCAGAAAAGCTGCCTCAGAGTCAGAGAGCGTCAGGCGTTCTTCACCTCGCGACGCAGCACCTCGACGATGCGATCGACGGTCGCGACGTCGAGGGGTGCGGACAGCGTGAAGCGGATGGCGGTGCGCGCGAGATCGGGATCGTAGCCCATGCTCAGCAGCGTCGGCGAAGGCTCGTCCTTGCCCGCAGCGCAGGCCGAGGCCGAGGACGCGGCGAACCCCGCCGCGTCGAGCGCGACCAGCATCGACTCGCCGCTCTGGCCCTCGACCACGAAGGAGGCGTGTCCCGGCAGCCGCTCGCTCGCGTGGCCGGTGAGGCGAGCGCCTCGGACCCGGTCGAGCACCCCCTCGATCAGCGCATCGCGGCTGACCATGATCTCGAGCGCACGGGTGGCGACCTCGCCGTTCATCGCCCGCGCGGCAGCCCCGAAGCCGGCGATGCCGGCCGCGTTCTCGGTGCCCGAGCGGCGGCCGTTCTCCTGCCCGCCTCCGTGCAGCAGCGGTTCGAGGGGCAGGTCGCGCCGCACGAGCAGCGCCCCGGCTCCCTGCGGCCCGCCGATCTTGTGCGAGGCGAGGCTCACCGCGTCGACCGGCCCGGGCCAGGAGTCGGAGTCATCGCTGAAGTTCAGCGGCAGCGAGGCCGCGGCCTGCACGGCGTCGACGTGGAACAGCGCGCCGCGATCCCGCACCACCTGGGCGATCTCGGCCGTCGGCTGCACCGTGCCGATCTCGCCGTTCGCGAGCGCGACCGAGACGAGGGTCGTATCGTCGCGCAGGGCGGCTGCGATGTCTGCGGGATCGACCAGTCCGTCGCCGTCGACCGGCACCCGGGTCGTCTCGAAGCCGAACACCCGTTCCAGGTACTCGACGCTGCGCAGCACCGACGGATGCTCGATGGGGGTGGTGACCAGGTGACGCCCGCGGGGATTTGCGAGCGCGAGCCCGATGATCGCGAGGTTGTTGGCCTCGGTGCCGCCGGAGGTGAACACGACCTCGGCGGGGGGCACCCCGAAGGCCACGGCGATCGCCGCTCGCGCGCGCTGCACGATCGACTTCACCCGGTGCCCGGGCTGATGCACGCTCGAGGCGTTCGCCTGCCCGCCGTCGTACACGGCGAGCATCGCCGCGCGCGCCTCAGGCCGCAGCGGTGCCGTCGCGGCGGCGTCGAGGTAGCGAGTGCCGACGCTGTGGTCGGCTCCTTGGTCAGGCGCAGCGGCGTTCACTCGGCATCGAGACCCAGGTCGAGCGCGCGGGCACCGTGCGTCAGCTGCCCCACCGAGATCACGTCGACGCCGGTCTCCGCGATCCCGATCACCGTGTCGAGGTGCACCCCGCCGCTCGCCTCTGCGACAGCCCGTCCGGCGATGAGTCGCACGCCCTCGACCAGTTCGGCGTTGGAGAAGTTGTCGAGCAGAATGCCCGTCGGCTCGGCCGCGAGCACGGGAGCGATCTGGTCGAGCCTGTCGACCTCGACGATGATCGAGGTGGTGTGCCCCGCGCGTTCGCGCAGTCGGCGCAGCACGTCCGTGGTGGTCGCGGCGTCGACCGCTCCGAGTGCGGCGAGGTGGTTGTCCTTCACCATGATCGCGTCGGAGAGCCCGAAACGGTGGTTGGTGCCGCCGCCCGCCCGCACCGCGTGCTTCTCGAGCGCCCGCAGCCCGGGCGTGGTCTTGCGCGTGTCGGCGATGCGCGCGCGGGTGTGCGCGACCGCCGCGACGTACCGAGCCGTGAGCGTCGCGATGCCGCTCATGCGCTGCGCGAGATTGAGCGCCACGCGCTCCCCCGTGAGCACGCCGCGCGCGGGCCCCGCAATACGCGCGAGGGTGTCGCCAGCATCGAACGGAGTACCCTCGGCCGCGAGGCCGGTCACCTCGATGCGCGAATCGAGCTGCCGAAACGTCTCGACGATCAGGGGGCCGCCCGCGAACACTCCGGGCTCTCGAGCGACGAGCCGGGTGTCGACTGTCAACTGCTCGGGGATCGCGAGCTCGACCGTGAGGTCGCCCCACGGCGCGTCTTCCGCGAGGGCGGCGCGCACGACCGACTCGGTGATGTGGCGGGTCAGCATGCTGCGAGGCTCCTCTGCGGTGCGGGATCGTGCGGTCCGGGATCGTACGGTGCCGGATCACGCGGAATGAAGTCGCGGCGGGCAGGATCGGCGGCGAACGCGAAGGCGAACGCGCGTCGCTGCGCCTGCGCGGGGTCGGTATCGGGAAAGTCGCTGCGCTGGTGGGCACCGCGCGATTCGGTGCGCGCGGCGGCGGAGGTCTCGATCATCTCGGTGAGGATGGATCCTGCGACTCCGTTCGCTTCGCTCGCTCCGCGCAGGATGACGGGAGCAAGTTCGTGCGCTTCGCCCACCCCGCGCGTGACGACGGAAGCAGATCCACTCGCCCCGTTCGCTCCGCGCGGGATAACGGGAGCAGGTTCGCGCGCCTCGCCCACCCCGCGCGTGACGACGGGCACAGGTTCGTGCGCCTCGCGCAGTTTGACCGTGTGCGGCACGGCGGAGGTGGCGAGCGCTCGCATTCCGCGCCCGGAGAGCCGCCAGTCGGAGCGGCCGCGGCTGCTCCCGGCTGCGAACTGCGCTGCGGCAAGACCCGCGCGTTCGCCGAACACGAGCCCCTCGAGCAGGGAGTTCGAGGCGAGCCGGTTGGCTCCGTGCACGCCCGTCGAAGCGACCTCGCCGGCCACGAAGAGCCCGGGCACGGTGGTGCGCCCGTCCAGATCGCTCGCCACGCCGCCCATCGTGTAGTGGGCGGCCGGTGAGACCGGGATCGGATCCCGCGTCCAGTCGAGACCGCGCGCCGCGACGGTCGCGGAGATGCCGGGAAACTTGCGCGCGAGCGTGCCGGGACCGCCCGCTCGCTTGATGCCGGTGGCGTCGAGCCACACCTCCGCTTCGCCGCGCTCGCCGAGCACCCGCAGCGTTTCGCGCGAGACGACGTCGCGAGGTGCGAGTTCGGCCCGCGGGTCGAGGCCGAGCATGTAGCGTCTGCCCGACCCGTCGCGCAGCACCGCGCCGGCTCCGCGCACGGCCTCCGAGATCAGCGCTCCCGATCCGCTCAGCACCGTGGGATGGAACTGCACGAACTCGAGGTCGGCGACGAGCGCCCCCGCCCGCGCTGCGAGCACGATGCCGTCGCCGCGGGAGGAGGCGGGGTTGGTGGATCGCGGATACAGCGCGGCATAACCGCCGGTCGCCAGCACCACGGCATCGGCGCGCACGGACTCAGTGCGCATAGTCTCAGTGCGCCCAGTCTCGGCGCGCACGGCATCGGCACGCACGGACTCGGCACGCACGGCATCGGTGCGCCCCGGCGTCTCGCGCAGCACGGCCCCGCGCACCACGCCGGCTTCTTCGAGCAGCGAGAGCGCGGTGCGCTCCTCGAACAGCTCGATACGGCCGGCCGCGACCTCGGCGCGCACCGCACCCGTGAGATACGCGTGCAGCACCGCACCCGTGCGGTCACCGCCGGCGTGCACGATGCGCGGCACACCGTGCGCCGCCTCCAGGCCGAAGAGCGGTCGGCCCTCGGCGTCCCGATCCACCGCGAAGCCGCCCGCGATCAACCTGCGCACCGCGCGCACGCCCTCGCGCACCAGCGTCTCAGCCGCCTCGGCGTCGACGATCCCGACGCCCGCGGCCACGGTGTCGGCGAGGTGCGCCGCCGCGCTGTCGCCCGGGCCGATGGCGGCCGAGATCCCGCCCTGCGCGAGCGCGGTGCTGCCGCCCGCGAGCGCGTCGGCACCGCGACCCGCGCCTAACCCGGCACCGGGCCGCGAACCCGGCTCCGACCCCGCGCCGCTCAGCCTGCCCGGCGTGACGAGCGTCACCGCCGCACCCGCCCGCGCTGCGGCGAGCGCGCACGACAGCCCCGCGACGCCCGATCCGATGACGAGGATCACGGTCGGGCCGCAAGCATTCGCTCGAGGGCGACGCGCGAGTCGCGCGCCACCGAGCCGTCGACCACGATGCGGTTCGGTGCCTCGCCCGCGACGAGAGACTCGAGCGTCCACGCGAGGTAGGCCGGGTGGATGCGGTACATGGTCGAGCAGGGGCACACGACCGGGTCGAGGCAGAACACCGTGAGCTCGGGGTGCTGCTCTTGCAGGCGGTTGACGAGGTTGATCTCGGTGCCGACCGCGATGACGTCACCGGGCTGGGCGGCCTCGATCTCCTTGCGAATGTACTCGGTCGATCCCGCGCCGTCGGCCGCCTCGACGACCGCAGCGGGGCACTCCGGGTGCACGATGACGCGCACGCCGGGGTACTCCGCGCGCGCCCGCTCGATCTGCGCGACGGTGAAGCGCTTGTGCACCGAGCAGAAGCCGTTCCACAGAATCACGCGGGAGTCGCGCAGCTGCTCGGCGGCGTTGCCGCCGAGGGGCAGGTGGGGCCGCCACAGCGGCATCTCGTCTTCGGAGATGCCCATGGCCTTCGCCGTGTTGCGGCCGAGGTGCTGGTCGGGAAAGAAGACGACCCGCTGGCCGCGCTCGAAGGCCCACTCGAGCACGGTGCGCGCATTCGACGACGTGCACACGATGCCGCCGTTGCGGCCGCAGAACGCCTTGATCGCCGCCGACGAGTTCATGTAGGTGACCGGGATCAGAGGCTGCAGGCCACCGTCTTCGCTCTGATCGCCCAGCACCGCCGTCAGCTCTCGCCAGCAGTCCTCGACCTGCTCGATCGTCGCCATGTCGGCCATCGAGCACCCCGCGGCGAGGTTCGGCAGAATCACCGCCTGGTCGAGTCGCGAGAGAATGTCGGCGGTCTCTGCCATGAAGTGCACGCCGCAGAACACGAAGGTCTCGGCCTCGGGGCTGGCCTTCGCGGCCTGCGCCAGCATGAACGAGTCGCCCACGAAGTCGGCGTAGCGCACGATCTCGTCGCGCTGGTAGAAGTGCCCCAGAATGCGCACGCGATCCCCGAGCGCGGCCTTCGCGGCCATGATCCACTCGTGCAGCTCGGCCTCGGAGGCGTCGGTGTAGCGGGCGGGCAGCGGCCCCTGCCGCGGCGCGTCTCCCGGAATCGCGTCGGCGACCGACGCGCCGGGGCCGTAGCCGGGTGCGCGGTCGATCGCCCAGGGGTCGTTCGCGAGCCCGGAGTCGCAGCTGCTCGCACCGGTGGAGCGCAGGGCGATAGCGCGACGACGCCCCGGAACGACGACGGTGGCCGTCGGGCCCGCGACGGTGCCGGCCGCGTCAGCACCGACGGCGTCAGCAGCGACGGTGCCGACTGCGATGCCGCCGCCGATGCGACCCGCGGCCTCGCGCGCGGCGGCGGTGCGGATGAGTTCGTGCACGCTCGTCATGGCCTGCTCCTTTGTGAGTGCGGTTTCTGGGGGCCTGTTCGGGGCCCTAAGCAGCTGAAGATTCGGGATACTCCGCGTCGCCGATCAGGCCGGCCTCACCGGAGTCGTCGCGGAAACGGTAGAGGCGGGCGGGCCGGTGCCTAGTGCCCGTCTCGCGCGCACCGGTGTCGATGAGATTGCCCTGCCCGAGCACCTGGCGACGGAAGTTCGCGGGATCCACCGCGCCGCCCCGCACCGCCTCGTGCACCGCGCGCAGCCGGGCGAGCGTGAAGGTCGGCCCGAGAAAGCGGTGCGCCACCGCGGCGTACTCGGTCTTCGCGCGCAGCCGGTGCCTCGCATAGCCGATGATGTCGGCGTGATCGAACGCCAAATCCGGCAGCGCGTCGACGGCGAACCAGGCCACGTTCGGGTCGGGCACCGTGCCGCCGCTCGCGTTCTCCGCGCCTGTGTTCTCTGCGCTCGCGTTCTCCGCAGACGAAGCGTCGGGTTCGGGATCGACCCGCCCTCCCCTTCCCGCCGCCTCAGCGCCGCCCGAGTCTCCGCGGGTCGCGGGGCGCGGGTCGTCCCAGCGGCGCGGGGCCGAGACTCCCGCGGCTTCGATGCGGGATCGCGCTCCCGCGGCGACACTGGGCTCGGCGGCCAGGTCGCGCTCGCCGAAGAGCGCCCAGTAGGCGATGGTCACGAGACGCTGCGCCTCGGCCGAGCGCTCGACCCCGCCGAAGGCATACAGCTGCTCGAGATAGCCGGGTGCCCGAAGGGCCGCGTCGTGCAGGGTACGCAGCGCAGTATCCGAGAGGGTCTCGTGCCACTCCGTCGGCCCGCCCGGCAGCGCCCAGCTCCCCCGATAGGGCGCGCGGGTGCGGCGCACGAGCGGGATCCAGAGCTGCGCGCGAGCATCGGCGGCGTCGCCCTCGGCCCGCACGGCGGCTCCGCTCGGCGGCCGCAGCGCGAATGCGACGGTGGAGACCGCCACCGCGGGCGGCAGGGTGCGACGCTCGGTGACGCTCGCGCTGCCGTAGTGCGTCATGTCGCCTCACCTCCGACCCGAATCGACGATCTCCAACTAATGGAACCTCTTATAGTCACATTGACTATAAGCAAGGATAAGCCCCGGTTCCTGAAAGTCAAGCCCGTAGACCCCGAACTTCGCGTGCCGCCCCGTCGCCCCGCTCGTCCCGCGCCCGCCCACTCATCCCGCTCCCGCCCGCTCATCCCGCTCCCGCCCGCTTACCCCGCCCCCGCCCGGACATCGCGGCCTGGAAGACGCGAATGGTCGGTATCGGGGGCTATACCGCCCATTCGCGTCTTCTAGGGATGCTCCGAACTCCGGATGCTCCGAACCCTGGGCATGCTCAGAGGAGAGGTGCGAGGCGAGGTATCGCTCGCAGCAAATGTAGGTTAGGCTGGAGGGGCAAGACCAGTAATGCCGAACGTTTGGAAACACCAGCACGTTTTTTCGCCGCACCTCAGCGAACCCACTCGATATACAGGGGTTCAGCGCAGGCACAGCGGCATCGCTACCAGTCTCCACGTCGGCGCCGTCGCCGTGGCACCACGGCCGCCCCGCGGCCAGCAACACAAAAGGAAACACATATGGCCACCGGCACTGTGAAATGGTTCAACTCCGAAAAGGGCTTCGGCTTCATCGCTCCCGACGACGGCTCGTCCGACGTCTTCGCGCACTACACCGCGATCCAGGGCAACGGCCGCCGCGACCTCTTCGAAGCTCAGCGCGTCGAGTTCGACGTGGAGCAGGGCCCCAAGGGCCTGCAGGCCAGCAACATCGTCGCGCTCTGAACTAACTGACGCACCCTCAAGCGGGGCGCTCTGAATTAACTGGCGCACCCCGCAAGCGGGGCGCTCTGAACCGACTGACGCACCCCGCAAGCGGAGTGCTCTGAGCTAACTAGCTGAATGCTCGCGCGGGTAGACGGTACTCGTCATCCTGCGCGAGCAAAGCGAGTCGCAGGATCCAGAGAGATTCTGCGACTCACTGATCGCAGAATGACGAGATATTCGAATCTCAGTTCGCGCGAGCAGAAGGGCGGTGGGACGGAATTCCGTCCCACCGCCCTTCTGCGTTTGCGGCCCGAACCTACCCGACCGTCGGCTGCTGCTGCGTGATGCAGTGAATGCCGCCGCCGCGCTCGAAGAGCGGGCGGGCGTCGATCCCGATCACCTCGCGGCCCGGATACACCTCGCGCAGGATCGCGAGCGCCCGATCGTCAGCCGGATCGTCGAACGCGCACGCGAGCACCGCGCCGTTGATGACGACGTGATTGATGTAGCTGTAGTCGACCCAGCCGCCCTCGTCGCGCAGGGCCTCGGGGGCCGCGAGATCCAGAATCTCGAACGTCGCGTCGGTCTCGGAGCGGTACTCCTCGGCGAACTCGCGGTTGGTCGCGGCGATCACGTGATCGGGGTGCGACTCCGAATCCTGGCGGTGCATGAGCAACACCTCGGGTGACGCGAAAGCCGCGAGGATGTCCGAGTGACCGCGAGTGCCGTAGGTCTCGTGATCGCGGGTGAGCCCGCGCGGCAGCCACAGCGCACTCGTCGTGCCGATGGTGCGGTTGAGTTCGTCTTCGACGCGCTCCCTGCTCCACCCCGGGTTGCGACCGGGATCGAGCTGCACGGTGCGGGTGAGCACGACGCGGCCGGTGCCGTCGACCTGGATGCCGCCGCCCTCGTTCGCCAGCTCGGAGTCGATGAGCGTGGCACCGGCGGCCTCCGCCACGATGCGACCGATGTGCTGATCATGATCCCACTGCGCCCAGTCCTGCTGACCCCAGCCGTTGAAGATGAAGTTCACCGCCCCAAGTTCGCCGTTCTCGCCGAGCACGAAGCTCGGGCCGATGTCGCGCATCCACGCGTCGTTGAGCGGGGCGCTCAGGCGATCGATCTGGGAGGAGAGGTAGCGATCCGCGATCCGCTCATCGCCTGGACTCACCACCACCGTGACCGGCTCGAACTCGCTCGCCGCGTTGGCAACCGCAGCCCAGGTGCTGCGCGCCTCCTCGACCTCCGCCTCGGTTTCTCCGAGGGTGTACCCGCTCGTCGGCCAGGCCATCCAGATTCGATCCTGCTGATGGCCCTCGATGGGCATGCGCCACGTCGTCATTCAGTGCTCCTTCGCAAATCATCGTCGCAAGTCGTCCTCACCGGCCCTTGCGAACTGAGCGATAGTCTACGTCACTGTTCGGCGGCGTCGCTGTTCGGCGTCGGCCTCGGTCTTCGAAGCCATCCAGTGGAAGTACAGCAGCCAGTCCTGCACCCACAGCATCGAGACCGTCGCCTTTCCATACGACGTGGTGAAGGTTCGCGGCGGTATCTCGAACCGCAGCGCTCCAGAACATCCGTTCCACTGCGCGATGGCGCGGTCGACGGTCGACGAGAGGAGATCCAGCTCACCGCCGGCACCGTTCTCACCGCCGGCACCGTTCGCGCCGCCGACACCGCTCCCGCCTGCACCGCTCCCGCCGCCGGCGTCCCCACCGACCGACCGCGCCACCGAGTTTCCGCCCTGCTTCCGCAGAGCAGCCCGGGGCGAGACCTGCGCCCGGGCCTGAGCCCGCTGCTGCGACTCGTAACTCGCGTTGATCGCCGCGGCATACCGATCGGCCACTCGGCGGGACTCGGAGCGCAGGCGGTCGGCGACTCCGGCGTCGGGAATGGGCGCGAGTCCGTAATCCTGCATGAAACGCACCATGGTCGCGGCGAAGAACGCGTGATCCACGGCGTTGGCCACCGACGACCACGCCGCGGCGTTCACTCCGGTGTCGCCGCCCTGACTGATCGCCACGTCGAAGGCGTCATCGGCCTGAATGCGCGCCGCGGTCGCCTCGCGGGCCGCTTGCTCGAGCCGGGCGACGTCGGCGTCGAGCATCGGCGAAGTGACGTAGGTGTAGGCGGCGACGAAGTAGTCGGACGTCGCGCGCACCGACCGGTCGAGCACGGCGAGCACCTGAGCGGCCACGCCGTTCGGCCACATCAACGTCGTCACGATGAGACTCGTTGCCAAACCGAGGCTGATGTCCTGAATGCGAATATCGTCGGTCTTCACCGACAGGCCGCCGTTGGCGAGCGACATCAGCATGACGAGCCACACGGTGAGGCCGGCCTGCCTGAGCGGCAGCTCGAACTTTCCGGCCGGAAACCACACGGCGACGAAGGCGACGAACGGCAGCAGGATGATCAGCGCGGTTCTGTTGTCTCCGATGAGCAGGATCAGCAGCACGCAGATGACGAACCCCACCAGTGTGCCCCACGCAGCGCCCCAGGCCGACCTGCGCGTCTGGCTGGCGTCGAGCTGGAACGCCGCGAACATGCCGAGCACCACCCAGAAACCGTGCTGCAGGTGCAGGATCTGCACGAGAGCCACCGCGATGGTCACCGCGGCGGAAGCCTGCAGCGCGCGTCGCAGCCACGGCGATGCGCGAGTGAACTGCGACCTGAGAATCTCGGTCGGCTTCGTCGTGGCCTCGATCGTCGCAAAGGCGTCTGCGCTCGGGTGCTCGGCCGGCGCGCCACCGGTCTTCTCCGCCGACCGGCCGAGCGCCAGCCGCGTGTGCCGCACGACCATGGCGGTGATGAACGCGGTGATGCGCACGTAGTAGCTCGCGTTCACCGCCCTTTCGAGCTCCTCGCTCTTCCCCTCGCCTAGGAGGCGATCGGCCGTCTGCGCGAGCTGCTCGGCGTGCTCGTCGTTGGCCTTGAGGATGCCGTCCGCCGCGGGGACCTGCCCCTCGCCGCGCAGTGCCCTGCCGCACTCGTCGAGGGTGTCGCGAACGGTGCGCAGGATGTCGACGTCGGCCGGAGTCGCCTGGGAGACCCTGTCGACGAGCCAGTTCAGCGCGATGCGCAGCCTTGTCACGTCGTCGACGAGCTGCACCAGACCGCGGTCTCGAGCCGTCGCGCTTCCGGGACGCGCGAGCTTGCCGTCGAAGGCCTGCACCAGAGCCGCATCGGCCGTGTCCAGGTCGCGCGCGCGGGAGTCGAAGCGATCCGGAGTCGCGTCGGGGCTCAGCGGCTTCGAAGCGGCCACGAGCTCGGCCGAAGCGGTGAGCGATCGACTCACGGCCTTGGCGACCGCGGAAGACCGGTAGACCGGCCACAGGAGCACCGCGGCGAGCGCCGAGGCCAGCGTGCCGCCGGCAGACGCCGCCAGACTCGTGGGCAGGGTGTCGAGCGGCTGAGGCACCGTCACCGAAACCGCGAAGACGAGCACCAGTGCGACGTAGGCGCTGCCGACGTAGCCTCGCAGCACGACGGCGTAGGCGATCCCGAACACCACGGGGGCCGTCACGACGAGGGCCGCGAACGCGTTCTGCGCCACGACGGTTCCGACGGTGATCAGCACGAGCGAGCCCGCACCGGTCACCACGTAGGCCAGAAAGCGGTTCTTGGGCGGTCCGCCGAAATCTGCCATGGTGAGCAGCGTGTAAGCGCCGAAGGTCGCGTAGAACCCGCTGTGCCCGAGATCGAGGACGAAGTGCACCACGAGGGCGACAGCGGTGACGGTGATCGCCGACCTCAGCGCTTTGCGCACGGGACGCTTACCTGCCAATGCACGCTCCTTCGTGTGCCCTCGTATCAGGGTACCGGGATCGTGCCACCCCCTCCGTACCGCTCGCACCACTCGCACCGGCCACGGTATGACCAAGAGGGACGTGGGCGGTGATGAGCTGAAACAGGCCACAGGGTGAAATAAAACAGGTAAACTTTGCCGAGTGAGGTCAAAATCCCCGCGCACTCGAGAACCGAGGAAGGTCGGTGCGCGCCCGTCGCTCGGTGCGCTCGCGAGCCTCGTCGGGTTTCTCACGTTCGTCGAATTCGTCAGCGGTTTCATTCAGGGCTACTACGTGCCGATGATGTCTGACATCGCGCGGCACCTGCACATCACCGACGCCGACGTGAACTGGCTCGAGGGGTCGCAGCTGATGCTCTCGGTTCTCGCGGTGCCCGCGCTCGCCAAGCTCGGAGACATGGTCGGCCCCAAGCGCATCCTCCTGTGGGCGACCGCCATCACCGCGGTGACGACGCTCGCGCTGGCCTTCACCGACTCGTTCCCCCTGTTCTTCGCGGCGTGGACGCTGCAGGGCGTGTACGTGGTGTGGTTGCCGCTCGAGATCGCACTCATCTGGTCACGGTCTCGGGGCATGGAGTCCCGCGCGGCCGTCACGGCGCGCGCGGCCGGGCTGCTCGTCGCGGCGCTCGAGGTCGGCGCGATCTCGGGGGCGCTCCTCGGCGGTGCCTTCATCGACGCACTCCCCCTGTTCGTGGTGTTCCTCGTGCCGGGTCTGCTCGTGACCGCCAGCTTCTTCGTCATTCTCGGCGGTGTTGCCGAGTCGCGGCTGCGCACCGGGGGCCGCTTCGACTACGTGGGGCTCTGCCTGATCTCGTTCGCCCTCCTCGCGTTCACGGGCGGCCTGAGTCTGCTGCGGCTGAACGGCTTCGGCTCACCGCTCCCCTGGCTCGTCTCGGTGCTCGGGCTGCTGCTCGTGATCCCGTTCGTACGCTGGGAGCTGCGGCAGCACGATCCCCTCATCGACGTCCGCCTTTTCCGCTCCCCCGCGCTCGCCCCGGTCTTCGTCACGGCGGCGCTCTTCGGCATGAGCGTGCTCGGCGCTCAGGCGCCCCTCTCGACGTTCTTGCGCACCGATCCCGAGGTGTACGGCTACGGCCTGGGCACGAAGGGGTTCACCACCTCGCTCGTCGTCGGCCTCTACCTCATCGCGATGATGATCGGCGCCCTCTGCTATTCGCGGGTCGCGCGGCTTGTGACACCCCGCCGCACGCTCGCGGCCGCCACGGTGCTCGTCGGCACCGGTTTTCTCCTGATGCTGCCCTTCCACGGGTCGCTGCTGCAGGTGATCACGAACTTTGTCATCACCGGTGCCGGAGCCGGCGCGCTCATCGCCGCGCTGCCCTCGGCAGCGGCTGCGGGAGCGCCGTCGAACCGCACCTCGGTGGCCACCGGACTCACCAACTCGTCGAAGACGCTCGGCGGTGCAATCGCCTCCGCGATATTCGGGATCGCGCTGCTCCAGGGCAGCACGGGGGCGGGCTCCGGCGGCACGGCCGGCAGCTTCGAGGGCTACATCACGGTGTGGCTCACCTGCAGTCTCTCGGCCTTTCTCGCGACCGCCGTGCTGCTCTTCATCGTTCCGAAGAGCGCATTCCAGGATCGCGCCCCCGCCCCGTCCGAGTGACGCCGCCCGGCGAGCCGGCCACCGGGCCGGGCTCGCCGCATCTCAGCGGTGCCGATCTCAACGGTGCCGATCTCAACGGTGCCGATCTCAGCGGGTCATGAACCGGGCTACCTGCTCGCCGATGAGTATCGACGGGGCGTTCGTGTTGCCCGCGGTGATGATCGGCATGATGGAGGCGTCGGCGATCCTGAGCCCCTCGAGACCGCGCACGCGCAGTTCGGGATCGACCACGGCCCCGTCGTCGACACCCATTCGACAGGTTCCGGCCGCGTGGTGGTAGGTCACGGTCGCCCGGCGGATGTAGTCGTGGAGCGCTTCTTCGTCGGCGCCGGGAGCCGGGTACAGCTCCCGCGCACCCCACTCGTCGCTCAGCGGGGAGGAGGCGCCGACTCGCTCGCACTGCCGCACCGAGGCCGCGAGCGTGAGCAGGTCGTCTTCGTCGCCGAACATGTTGAGGTCGATGAGCAGGCGGTCGTGGGGATCGGGGCCGCTCAGCTTCACGGTGCCGCGGCTCTTCGGCGTGACGAGGCCGGCCATCAGGGTGAAGCCGTTCTCGGGGCCCTCCATCCACGGCTCGTAGGCGGGCTTGCTGAAGTGGACGGGCTGCGTGTCTGGCAGGCGGAGGCCCGGCTTGCTGCGCCAGAACAGGTGCGACTGCATGATGCCCATGCCCTCCTCGATCGGCGGCACGGGCTTCGAGTCCGTCGTGTAGATCACGGGGGTCAGGAAGTGATCCTGCAGGTTGCGGCCCACCTCGGGGCGGTCGAGCACGACCGGGATGCCGAGTTCGGCGAGTTCGGCGGCCGGGCCGATCCCGCTGCGCAGCAGAATGCGCGGGGTGTCGATCGCACCCGCGCTGAGCACCACGGTGTCGGCGGTGAGCCGGTGCAGCTCGCCGTCGCGCTCGAACTCGACGCCGGTGACGCGGTCGCCGTCGAGAAGCAGCCGGTGCACCCAGGAGAAGGTGTGGAGCGCAAGTCTCGGCGAGTCGAGGATGGGGCGCACGTATGCGCCGTACGAGGTGAGGCGCTTTCCGTCGCGCATGTTCACCTGCTGCGAGGAGACCCCGTCGACGGTCTCGGCGTTGTAGTCGGCGTTGTAGCGGATGCCGCTCTCGACAGCGGCATCAATGATGGCCTGCTGGATCGCGTTCAAACGGTAGTCGCTGTGCACGTCGAGCGGGCCGTCGACACCGCGCAGCTCCGACTCGCCGCCGTCGTAGTTCTCGAGCGCCCGGTAGATCGGCAGCACGTCCTCCCACGCCCAGCCGGTGTTGCCGAGCTCCGCCCACTGGTCGAAGTCGGCGGGCGAGCACCTCACGAAGATCATGCCGTTGAGCGCGTGGCAGCCGCCCAGCACCTTGCCTCGCGGCAGGTGCAGTTCGCGGTTCGCCGCGTGCTGCTGGGGCACGGAGTAGTAGTCCCAGTCGTCGGCGCTGTGCCAGAGCTCGTGCATTCGACTCGGCTCGTGGATGGCGGGGTTGGTGTCTTGCCCGCCGGCCTCGATCAGCGCGACGGTCTGCCCGGCATCGTGCAGACGGCGAACAGCGGCAGACCCGGCTGAGCCGCCGCCGATGACGATCGTGTCGAAATGCTCTTCCATGTGGACTCCCTCTTCCTGCGGACATGACGGCCCGGTCTCGCCCGGCGACGGTGATTCGACATTAATTTAATACAACTTTGAACCCTTACACAATATGTTGACATCTATTTTCTCACCGTGTAATTTCAATGGCATGAACCTCCTCATCAGCGCAGACGAACTCCACGCGAACCTGGGCGGCGAAGACGCGCCCCGCATCCTCGACGTACGCTGGGCGCTCGGCCGCCCCGACGGCCGAGCCGACTACCTCGCGGGCCACATTCCCGGCGCGGTATACGTCGACCTCGGTTCCGAGCTCTCAACGCACGGCGCACCGGAAGACGGGCGCAGCCCGATGCCGACGCGGGAGACGCTGCAGGGCGCAGTGCGCTCGTGGGGCCTGAACCCGGAGGACGACGTCGTGGTGTACGACGACGCGAGCGGCACGGTCGCCGGCCGCGCGCTGTGGCTGCTCAAGCACGCGGGCTTCGAATCGGTGCGCCTGCTCGACGGCGGCCTCGAATCCTGGCGACGCGCGGGCTTCGCCCTGGAGCAGGGGGAGGTCACGGTCGAGGCCGGATCCGCCGTCGTCGACTTCGGACACCTCACGATCCTCGACATCGAAGACGTCGCCGCCTTCTCGGGCGTGCTGCTGGACGCCCGACCGCGTGACCGCTACACCGGTGAGAACGAGCCGCTGGAACCGCGGGCCGGCCACATCCCCGGCGCGGTCAGCGCACCGGCCAGCGAGAACTTCGGGCCCGACGGCACGTTCCTCTCCGGAGAAGAGCTGGAGCGCCACTACACGAGCCTCGGGGTCTCCAAAGACGCCCCCGTCGCGGTGTACTGCGGCGGCGGCACGACCTGCTCGACCGACTACATCGCCCTCACCGAACTCGGCTACGACGTCGCTATCTACCCCGGCTCGTGGTCGCAGTGGTCTGCGCACCCCGAGCTGCCCGCCGAGACGGGCGACTCGCCCGCGGCCGCCTGAGCGGGCGGAGTCGGCGGAGCGGTTCGCCGCGCCTCAACGCCGAGGCCGGGATCACTCCGCCGTCTTAGTGATCGCGCGGATAGGGACTACGGCTGCGGTGCGGTGAGCAGGGATCTGGCTGCGTTGTCGTCGGAATCTTCACCACCAGTGAAGCCTTCCTCCTCCGCCTTGCCAGATCCCTGCTCACCGCATCCTCGTACCGCAGCCCCTATCCGCGCGATCACTTAATCCGCTCCTCGCTCTCGATCTCATTGATGTAGTTGTAGATCGTGAAGCGGGTGACCTGGAGCGCCGAGGCGCACATCTCGACAGCCTCCTTGAGCAGGAAGAAGCCGCGCTCCCGGAGTTGACGAACCACGCTGATCTTGTGCCGCTTGTGCATGAGATCCACCGGCACCCCGGTGTCCTTGATCACCGACAGCAGCATCTGCTCGGAGAGTTCATCGATGTCGTGCGCGAACAGCTCTCCCGAGCGATCCTGCGGCTCGGCTTCGTCGCTCTCCACCCGCGCCGACTCGGGTTCGCCTTCTGCGCCGTCGATTCCGATGAGCCCCTGGGCCGCCTGGGCGACCGCGATCCAGTTGGAGATGTCGGTGTTGACGCAGATCGCCGCGAGCGGCACCCCCACACCGTTCCGAAGAATGGTGGTGGTGGAGCGAAGCCTGCGCCCGTCGGGGAGCACCGTGGCGTACGACGATCCCGACCCCGGGTCGCCGCTCACCATCCGCCGCAGCAGCACATCGGTGGCGGGGTCTCCCGGCTTTCTCCCCGTCACGTCTCCGCGAATCGCAACGATCGAGTTCGGCAGCGCGCGCAGATCGTGCAGCACGACTTCGCTCGGCTGCAGCAGCGCGTCGCCGAGTTGAACGACCAGCTCCTTCAACGACGAGATCATCGCGTCGTCGTGCTCGGAGCCCCATATGAGATCGGTCGGCGGTCGCAGCGGTACCTCAGCAGTGGTCGTCGGCGTCGCCCCGACATCATCGCTGTGTTGGAACTCACGAGACTTCCCCAAGGGATCGCCTGCCTCTCACTATGAATACGGCTCACCTCTCACCACGCTACCGGCGTCGCTCCGAGAAAGCCATTCGATGTCAGTTCGTGTCAGAGTCGGCCGGTGCGCGGCCGGTTTCACTCGATGCGGGCGGCGGCGAGCCTGTTCAGGCCCTCCTCCAGGGGTTCGGCGGGCCCGGCGAAGGAGAGCCGCACGTGACGCGCGCCGAGCCGCTCAGCCGAACAGCTCGCGCGCGGTGGCGAGCCACTCGCCGACCACTTCGTCGAGCCGGTGGCGGCCCGCACCGCGATCGGCCCAGCTCCACACCGCGGCGACAAGGGCTCGCGCGTAGCCGGCCGCCACGATCTCGGCGCGGTTCCGATCCACCCCCTCTGCCACGAGCCGATCGGCGATCGCCGCGCCGATGCGCAGCTGCCGTGCGGCCTTGCCCGCCGCGAGTTCCTGCTCCACACCCATGGTGCGCGCGTCTACGATCGCGAGCGCGAGCGTATCGGGTGCCTCTCCCCCGGCGAAGCTCGCCAGGGCGGAATCGAGCGGCGTCGCGGGATCGCCGAGCGCCGAAAGCAGCACCTCGACGCGGCGGTCGAACACGAACCACAGAATCTCGGCCTTGCCTGCGAAGTAGTTGAAGAAGCTCGATCGACTCACCCCGGCACGGCGAGCGATATCCGCGATCGAGGCACCCTCGTACCCCTGCTCCAGAAACAGCTCGCACGCGGCGTCGGCGAGCACCTCGCGAGAGGAGACGTGCGGGCGGCCGCGCATGGGTGTGCTCATGCCTTCCACCTTACTGATCGCGCATGGGGCACGATCCCGAGCCGCGGCGGTGACCCGATCGCCGCGGTGACCCGCTGCGGCGGCTCGAACCGGGGTCGCCCGCGGAGGGTGAGTTCGGCCCTCACCGTCGCGCCCGGCTGGCAGCATGGGGGCATTCGACGCTCTTGATGAGAGGAACACCATGTCATTCTGGGAATCGTTCTGGGCAGCCCTCGTGTGGTTCTTCTGGGCCGCCATCTTCATCGCCTACCTGATGACGCTCTTCAGCATCCTCATCGACATCTTCCGCGACTCGAAGCTGAGGGGTTGGGCCAAGGCGATCTGGATCATCTTCCTCGTCTTCGTTCCCTTCCTGACCGCACTCGTGTACCTGATCGCGCGCGGAGACGGCATGAGCGAGCGAGCCTCAAAGGCCGCCGAAGAGAGCAAGCAGGGCGCGGAGGACTACATTCGCTCGGTCGCGCAGACCGACCCCGCCTCGCAGATCGAGAAGGCGGCAGCACTGCTCAAGAGCGGTGCCATCTCCCAGTCCGAGTACGAGCACCTCAAGACCCGCGCCCTGGCCGGATGAAGCAAAACGGGTGATGAGGATGAGCTACGAGAGTTCCGACCCGACCGGCGTCTCATTCGGTCCGGTGGAGCTGAACGTGATCCTGTTCGAGGGAGACGGCCCCTCTCCCGCGCTCCTGCACGCGCTGGCCGCGCAGATTCGCGTCGGCACCGTGCGCCTGCTCGACTTCGTCATCGCGGCCAAGTCGACGTCGGGCCTCCTGGACACTCGCGAGATCGACCTCGTCGAATTCGGGCTCGCCGACCTCAGGCTGCACGCCCCCGGTCTGGCCTCGGAGGAAGACATCGAGGCGCTCGCGCAGTGGATACCGAACGGCAGCGCCGCGGCGATCGTCGCGTTCGAGCTCGTGTGGGCGCGGGAACTCGCGGAGCAACTGGCGTCGGACGGCAGCGTAGTGCTCGCCACCGAGCGCATCCCCGCCCCGGTCGTCAACGCGGCAGTCGAACTGGCGCTGGAACCCTGACGCGATGCCGAGCCTGAGCCGGTTCGGGATCCCGACCCCCGATCCCGAACCGGTTCGCGACCCGGATCCCGACCAGAGCAACGAGAGGAAGACAGCACAATGAGAAGAGCAGGACGCCCCGGCCTGATCGGGCTCGCGGCGCGAACAGCCGTCGTCACGGGCACCGCGAACGCGATGCAGACCCGGGCGATGCGCAAGCGCCAGGAGGCCGAGGCGCAGCTCGCGCCGCAGGCACCGTCGCCCGTCGCAGCCCCGCAGGCGGTTCCACAGGCGGCCCCGCCGGCTCCGGCGGCCCCTCACACCGCCGGCGACGCGAACCTGGCCGACGAGCTCTCGAAACTCGGAGAGCTGCACGCCGCGGGTCTGCTCACGGCGGAGGAGTTCGCGGCTGCGAAGGCCCGGCTGCTCAGCTGACCGCGCCGACAGGCCAGCTCCCGCGCGATCACTACGCGAACAGCCGCACCGCATCCCTGCGCGTCGCGACGCCCAGCTTGCGGTAGATCGAGCGCTGGTGCGTCTTCACCGTGTTGATCGACACGCCGAGCGCCTCGGCGATCTCCCGGGTGGTCTTCGTCGTGCGCAACTGCGCGAAGACCGCCCGCTCCCGCTCCGACAGGCGATCCAGCGGGCCGGAGACATGCCTGGGAGCCAAGCAGAGCGTGATGAAACCCTCGTACCGCGTTCCCCACGCGAGATGCTCGGTCAGCAGCTTGCGCATCTCCAACCCGCCGCCCGCGAACGGACGCCGGATGTTCTCGGTGAGGGCGACCTCGAGAGCCTGCTCCATGAGCTCGTGCGCGTGCTGCTGTCGGCCTTCCTGCCAGCTCAGCAGGGACTGCGTAGCGAGCGTCGCACTGTGGATGTACGAGGCCGATGCGTACCGCTCCAGACGTGCGAGCATATGCAGAGCGAGTCGCACATTACCGGCGCGCGTCGCGATGCCAGCCAGCACCACCGACACGAGCGGCAGATCGTCGACGTCCTGATAGCGCACCACAATCTTCATCGCCCGATCCCGGTGGCCCGCGGCCTCGTGCAGCGACGCGAGCGACGCGTGCCGGAAGTCGGACCAGGAGACGCCCTGACGTTCCTCGTCGGGAATCGCCTGCAGCTCTCTGGCTGCCCGGTGGCAGACCTCAGGGTCGCGCGATGCTCCCGCGGTAAAGGCGAGCATCATTCTCGCGACCCCGGCGAACGCGACCGGCGAGCTACCGCTTCGAATCGCCCGTATCGATTCAGCCGTCGCCAGTTCCAGGTCGTCGTGCCAGTAGGCGATGAACCCCGCTGCTGCGGCCGCACCTCCGCCGGCGTACGCAACCCAGGATTCGTCGTCGACCGTGCTGATCCGCCGGTCGAGCAGTTCCTGGGCCTCCCGCAGCCGGCCGGCCCAGGCGAGGACCAGCGCCAGATTACTCCGGGCTCGCCCCGCGAGAGCAGTGTCGCCTGCCGCCTCCGCCTCGACGGCGGAAGAGGACAGCAGCTGCACCGTGAGCTGCGGAGAACGGCGGTGCCGCAGCTCCGCGAAGCCGAGAAGGTACAGGATCGCGGCACGGGTGTGACGCGACATCGGAGCCGACGATTCGAGCTGTCCACGAAGACGAGCGGTTGCCCGGGTCAGCTCCGCACGATCGTCGACGAGCAGCAGCGCGGCCTGCGCTCGAATCTCTTCATACCCCTCGTCCGCGGCACCCGCGGCGATCCGCGCGTCAGCTCGGGCGAGGAGCATAAGCGCGACGTCACGCGCTCCGGTGACGTCCTGTGCACAGGCCCGGACGAGGAGAATACGCGGGTCATTGTCGTAGGGGGCCGAGAGCTCGGCGCACCACCGGTCGAGCACCCCGCTATCCGGCCCGACGACGATGTCGACCCAGCGGGCGAGCACGGTGCTCACGGCGGCGTCGATGTCTCCGGCCTTCACCCAGTAGCTCGCGGCAGACAGCGGGCGGTCATCTGCGTCGGCATACGCGGCAGCGGCGGCGCAGGCCTGCTCTCTGCGACCCGGCGCGACCAGGTCTAGAATGCTCCGGCAGTGACGGGCGAAGACGCCGTGCCAGCGATACACCGTTCCGCGCGACGTGTCGTAGCGGTCGATGAAGAGGCCGAGACGCACGCACTGCTCCAGCAGATCCGCCGCGTCATGCCGCTCCGATACGGCCGCGGCCATTCCCGTCGACATCTCCTCGCAGGCCGAGGTGACGAGCGCGAAATCGGCGATCTCCCGCGGCACGGAGGAGAGCAGGTGATCCCGCACATAGTGCCGCATCAGCGACTCATCGGGGTTCTGCCCGGGATCGGGCCGCACCCCGGTCATCTGCACGAAGCGAATCGCGATCGGCCAGCCTCGCGTCTCCGCGAGAACCGTCTCGGCGGAGACGCCGAGCGCCGAACCTCCGGGCAACCGCTCGATCTCCTCCACGTCGAAGGCCAGCTCGTGAGCGCGGACGATCTGGTGCGGTCGCGAGAGGACTAGGCGGCTCAGCGCGATCTCGACGTAGGTGGTGCCGACGATGACGACCCTGAGCGGTTCGCAGTTCACTTCGATGAGTGCGCCGAGCAGACCCTCGTTCAGCCGATCCTGAGCGCGCTGGGCATCGTCGATCACCAGGTAGACGGGAGACGCGGCCTCGGCGAGCACCTCGCTCACCACGTCGAACGCGGCCGCCGGCTCGAGTTCACCCGCCCTGACCTCCGAGAGCGCCCGCAGGTCGCTCCCCGCGTCGGTGCGGGCGAGTTCCTGAAGCGCCTGGAACACGCTGAGCCCGATGCGCGCGGGATCGGCGTCGAAGGGTCCGAGCGTGACCCAGGCGACCCTGCCGGGATGCTCATCGGCCCACTCGGACACGGCGGAGGTCTTCCCGTAGCCGGTGGGCGCGCTGACGAGCAGCACGGGATCGGCGATCAGGCGATCCTCGATGAGCCGCACCAGTCGCGGACGGGCGAGGTGGACGGGTTGCCGCCTCGGCGGGCAGAATCTTCTCGGTCTGTCGGAGGCGCTCTCGACGGATCGGGGATTCATAGCACCACTGTAGTGGCGAGGGGTGTTCGGTGGCAGCGCCCTCACCCGCGGAGTATGAGCACGACGCATTCGTCTGAGGCGCACTAGCTTTTGAGAAATGGATTCGACCCGCACACGCGATCCTGGCGCGTCGCTTCCCCTCTCCTCGCGCGTCGCTTCCCCTCTTCTCGGGTGGTGCGGCGATCATCGATACATGGTTCTTCGCTTTTTGCGAGCGGTATTCGCCGACCTGGAGCAGAGCGGCGACGCTCGTCTTCGGGGCACGGCGGGTTGGGCGACCGTTTCGCTACGACGGTCGATCCGTCGCGCTGCCCTGATGTTCGCGGCGGCGTGGCAGCTCGTCATGATTCTGGCGACCCTCAGCTCGCAGGGCGTCGCGGGCCCACCGCTCATGCTCGCCCAGGCCGGCCTCGCGGCGGTGGCGCTTCTCGCGCTCCGCCACCGAATACCCGACCCGGTGATCGTGCTCGGCATGGCGGGGATCGGGCTTTGGTGCCACCTCGCCAGCGGAGACATCGATTCGGCGCTCGTGTTCGCCGCTTGCTGGGAGATCAGCTTCGCCAGCTGCATCGCGGGGCTGCTGATCCTGCGGCCCTACGTCGTACCCCTGGTCGCCGCCACCGCGGTGGCGATCGCGGCGACCCTGGTGCTCGTTCTCCCCGAAGCCGGCATCCGGTTTCCCATCACCACCGTCGTCACTCAGCTCTCGATCATCGTCGCCATCAGGTGGGGCCTCGACCTGCTCCTGCGATTCGCCGCGGAAACGGATGCCGCGGCAGCGGAGGCGGAAGAGGCGGCGCGGCGCACGCAGCTGGTCAAGCGCACGAGCATGCGCATGGCCGAGGAGTCGAGGGTGCTGCACGACACCGCGATCAACACGCTCGGTGCGATCGCCGGCGGCGGTGCCGGCACGGCGGATGCCGCACTGGTACGCGAGCAGTGCGCGCGAGACGTCGCGCTGCTGCAGCTGCTGCGCGGCGAGCAGACGCTGCCTGAGCAGCACGAGCTGCGAGAGGTATTCGAGCAGCCAGGGCTGCCGATCCTGCGCAGCGGCCTCGACGACGAGGCGGTCGCGCGCCTCTCCGCCACGCTGCCGCCGTCGGCGATAACCGCTGTCGTCCGTTGCGTTCGAGAGGCCGTCACCAACGCCGCGAAGCACTCCGGGGCCGATCACGTCGAGGTCGAACTCACCGCCTCTGAGACGGTGCTGACGGTCGGCGTGCGGGATGCCGGGGTCGGTTTCGCGGTCGACGCACCGGGCGGGCTGGGGGTCGGAATCTCGATCCTCAACCGAGCACGCGACCACGGGTTCGAAGCCCGGGTGACGAGCAGCCCCGGTGTGGGAACGTCGGTCGTGCTCTCGATCCCCCTGCGCGTGGGCGAGCCAGCCGCTCAGGCCGAGAGCACCGAAGACCTGCGGCGATCCATCGGCGATCTGGGCCGCAATGCGGGCGAGCTGTGGGGCCTCGGAGTGACGGTCGTCAGCATCGTCCTCACCCTGGGAGGAGGAACCAACCAGTTCTTCGCCCTCTATCCGATGATCGGGATCATGCTCGCCGCCTGGGCCGTTCCCCGGTTCTTCCCCGCCGCACGAGACTGCCTGCCCCTGAGAGCGGCGCTCATTCTCTGCACCTGCGCGGTCTTCTTCCTCTCGGCCGCGGCGACCTCATTCGGGGCCGAGGGCGCGATCCACTGGCAGGCGCTGGCCGCGACCGGTCCATTCGTGCTGCTGCTCTCGCTGTGCCCTGATCGGCGCGTGCCGCTGGCAGCGGCGGCGGCGTGGATCCTGCTCGTCGTCTGCACGGCCGCGAGCTCGCTGCCCGCGTCGACGACCGCCGCGCAGATCGTTCTCCTCGCCGGGGCCGTCGGTCTCAGCTTCTCGGGGGTGTGGGCGATATTCCAGGTGCTGATCACCCGCCTGGGCGAGGAGGCCGCCCGATCGAGGCAGCAGACGTTCGCCTCGAATCTCGCGGCCGAACTGGATGCGGCGGCGCAGACGAGCTATCACCGGTGGATCGGGGCGGGGCTCGACTCCGCCATCGAGCTGCTGCAGAGCATCGCCGAGGGCGGCCGGGTTCCGGACGACGCGAGCACCCGTCGCGCGTGCGGCGAGGAGGAGCGGTACCTGCGCCAGCTCGTGCAGGTCAGCCCCGAACTCGCGCACCTGAACGGCGAGCTGATGCCCGCGCTCAGGTACGCCAGGGATCGGCAGGTCGACTTCGTGCTGAGACTGGGGACGACCGATGCCCCCGACCACGAGTCCGCTCGGAGCATCGCATCCGTGCTGATTCGCAACCTGGCCGCGATGCCCGCGGGCGAGACGCTCACGGCGTCCCTGTTCCCGGTGGATCAGGCCCTGCGGCTCACCCTCATCGGACCGGGAGTCTCCCCCTCCGAGAGCATGGCCGACTCGGCTCGCCACGAGCGGTTCGGATCGTTCGATCTGCTCGAAGTGACCTACGCGAATCCGAGCGCGTCGGCGGGTACTCCGATTCTGCGGTGACGGAGTGCGTGAGAATGTTCGAGGGGATCGAAGGCACTCGGGAACAGGGGCAGGCAATTGGGTGAGGCTGAATCGGCGTCGTGGCGCGTCGCGATCGTGGAGGATCACACCCTTCAGCGGGCGCGCACCGAAGAGCTTCTGAGCCGGAGCGGAGAGTTCGAGGTCGTCTTCAGCGGAACCTCCGCGCCGGATTTCGTGGAGTGGGCGCGATCGGTGCCTCGCGAGCAGCGGCCGCACCTGCTCGTGCTCGACCTGATGATCGATCGGCAGCCGAGCGTGGAGGTGTCGCTCATCGAGGCGCTGCTCGAGGCCGGCCTGCGCATCGTGGTGCTCTCGGCGCTGGCTTCTCCCCCGCTGGTGCGCGGGATCGTGCGCGCCGGCGTCACCGGCATCGTGGCGAAGCGCGACGACGAGGAGGACATTCTCGCCGCCATCCGCGCGGTGCTGCGCGGCGACGAGTGGATGACGACCGAGTTGGCCTCGGTCATCGCGGGCGATCCCGATCGCCCGCAGCTGAGTGTTCAGGAGGAGCGAGCGCTCGTTCTCTACGCGTCTGGGCTCACGATCGAGCAGGTGGCCTCCGCCATGAACATCGGCCGCGAGACCGCGAAGCAGTATCTTAACCGCGTCAAGCAGAAGTATGCGGCGGCGGGCATCGCCGTGCGCTCCAAACTCGACTACGGCAGAATCGCCTGGGCGGAAGGGTACCTCGATCCGTCGTTTCCGATGGACCCGCAAGACGCCCAGCCTTGAGCTCAAGAGGCCCAGCCTGAAGTTAAGGAATGCTCGTGACCGACCGCCTCATCGACTCCAGACTCCCGCTCGTCGCCGCTCCCATGGCCGGCGGCCCCACCACCGTCGAGCTGGCGACCGCCGTGGCCGATGCCGGGGCGTTTCCCTTCCTCGCCGGGGGCTACAAGAGCCCCGCTGCGCTGCGGGCGGAGATCGAGCAGCTCCGCGGACTCGACACGGGGTTCGGGGTCAACCTCTTCGTCCCGTCGCGCGCTGCCGTGGACGAGGTCTCGTTCGCCGCGTATGCCAGAGAGCTCGCGGCCGAAGCAGCCGCGTACGGGATCGCCCTCAACGAGGTGCCGGTCGTCGACGATGACGACCGGTGGGCGGAGAAGCTGGTGCTGCTGCTCGCGAGCCCGGTGCCGGTCGTCTCGCTGACATTCGGCCTGCCCGATCCCACGGCGATCGCCGCGCTGCGGGCCGTCGGCACGCGGGTGATCGCCAGCGTCACCACGACGCAGGAAGCCCGTCGGGCGCGCGACGCCGGAGTCGACGGACTCGTCGTGCAGGGATCGGGCGCGGGCGGGCACAGCGCCGTCTTCGACCCCGCCCGAACCCCCGAGAACGTCGATACCGCCGATCTCGCAGGCCTTACCGACCTCGCCGACCTCGTGCGCGAGGTGCGAGGTTCTGTGCGTCTGCCCGTCATCGCGGCCGGCGGAGTCGACGGCCCCGCGGCCGTCGAGCACCTCATCGATGCCGGCGCGGAGGCCGTGGCGGTCGGAACGCTGCTGCTGCTCGCCGACGAGGCCGGCACCTCCGCCGCGCACCGGAGCGCGCTCGCCGATCCGGCATACGCCGAGACCGTCGTCACCCGCGCGTTCACCGGCCGACCCGCACGCGCGCTGCGCAACGGCTTCATCGACCGCCACGGGCGAAGCCAGGTGACCGCCTACCCGGCGGTGCACCACCTCACCCGGCCGCTGCGCCAGGCCGCGGCGAAGGCCGGCGATCCCGAGCGCCTGCACCTCTGGGCCGGAACCGGCTACCGCTCTGCCGCGACCGGTCCCGCCGCAGACATCGTGCGTCGGCTCGCCTCGGGCCTCTGAATCGCGGCCGAGCACGCCGGGCTTCGCCGCGCCGTCACTCAGTCCGCGGTTCGGACGGCGAGTGCTTCGCCGATGGCTTCGAGGGCGTAGTCGATCTGCTCGTTCGTGACGGCGAGCGAGGGCAGGAAGCGGATCACGCTGCCGTAGCTGCCCGCGGTGAGGAGCAGCACGCCACGCTGCGCGGCGTGGGCGGCGATCTCGGCGGCGAGCCCCGCGAGCGGGGTCGTGGTGCCGGGTTCGAGGAGTTCGAACGCGATCATCGCGCCGTGACCGCGGATGTCCCCGATCACCGGATGCTTGCGCGCGAGATCCCGTAGACCCTCGGTGAGCGCCTGCTCGATGCAGGCGGCCTCGGCGAACGGCCCGCCTGTTTCGAGGAGGTCGAGCACGGCGTGGGCTGCGGCGATCGAGACGGGGTTGCCGCCGAACGTGCCGCCGAGCCCGCCGGGGTGCGCGGCGTCCATGATCTCGGCCCGCCCGGTGACACCCGCGAGGGGCAGACCATCGGCGATGCCCTTGGCGGAGAGCACGAGGTCGGGGACGAGGCCGAAGTGCTCGCTCGAGAACCAGGTGCCCGTGCGTCCGAGGCCGGCCTGGATCTCGTCGGCGATGAACACGACGCCGTTCTGGGTGGCCCACTCCTGCAGCGCCGGCAGGTAGCCGTCGGCGGGGACGACGAAACCGCCCTCGCCCTGGATCGGCTCGGCGATGACCGCCGCGAGGTCGGAGACCCCGATGCGCTGCTCGAGGTACTCGATCGTGCGCGCCGCGGCCTGCGCGCCCGAGAGTCCGTCGCGGATCGGGTAGGAGTTCGGCACGCGCTGCACGTCGGGGGCGAACGGGCCGAAGCCGGTGCCATAGGGGGCTGCTCGGTGGTTCATCGCCATCGTGAGGCTGGTGCGGCCGTGGAACGCGTGATCCAGGGCCGCGACGACCCGGCGGCCGGTGTGCGCGCGGGCGATCTTCACCGCGTTCTCCACCGCCTCCGCGCCGGAGTTCACGAAGAACGTCTTCTTCGCGTGCGAGCCGGGCGTGTGCTCGGCGAGACGCTCGGCGAGGCGCACGTAGTTCTCGTAGGGGGTGACGGTGAAGAGGGTGTGGCTCACCCGGTCGAGCTGCGCCTTGGCCGCGGCGACCACGGCGGGCTGGGTGTGGCCGAGGGTGGTCACGCCGATGCCGGAGCCGAGGTCGAGCAGGCGGTTGCCGTCGACATCGGTGATCCAGGCACCGTCGGCGTGGTCGACGTAGATCGGGAGGGCGCAGCCCACACCGCGCGGCACCGCCTGCTCGCGGCGGGCCTGAATCTCACGGCTCTTCGGGCCGGGACTCTCGGTCACGAGCTCGGGACGCTGCAGCGACACGGAGGCTGACGCGGGTGCCGATGCCGATGCGGGGGCTTGTGCGGTGAGTGGCATGGGAGTTCCTTTCTTGCGGGGGGTGAAGGGTAAGCGGGTTAAGGGTGAGCGGGGGCGAGGTGCGGCGGGCGAGGTTCAGTGCGCGCGCCGGTTTCGGGATCGCGGCCCGAGCGCCGAGGCGTCGAGACTCGCTTCGGCGAGGTCGGTGGCGAGACGCCGCATCTCGGCGTCGGTGAGGCGGTGCACGGTGAGGCGCAGGTGCCGGTGGTGGTGCTGGTGGTCACCGGCAAGCGCGAAGGCGGATCCCTCGCGTGCGATCCACCCCCGGCGCATGAGGCGGGTGAGCACCTCAGCCGACGCGCTGCCGGTGTCTACCCACACGCTGAGCCCGTCCCAGCTGGCCGAGTCGAGCCCGACCGACCTGAGGTGTTCGACGAACGCGGCGTTGCGGTCGGCGTAGTGCTCGCCCGCCGCCCGAATCTGCGCCATCGTCTCGGGGTCGGTCAGCATGGCGTGGGCGGTGCGCTGCAGAAAATGGCTGACCCAGGTGATGCCCCCGCTGATGCGGGCGGCGAGCCGCTCGGCGGTCTCCGTGTCGCTGGCGACGAGCGCGATGCGCGTGTCGGGGCCGAGGGCCTTGGACATCGAGCGCACGAGCGCCCAGCGTCGCCGGTCGTCGCCGATGATCGTCGCGTAGGGGGCGCTGGCGAGAAACGAGAAGTGATCGTCTTCGAGCACCAGCACCTGTGGGTAGTCGGCGAGCACCGTGCGCAGTGCCTTCGCACGCTGCCCGGTGAGGCTTGCGCCGGTCGGGTTGTGCGCGCGCGGCGTGCAGACCACGGCGCGCGCGCCCGCTTCGAGCGCAGCGCGCAGGCTCTCGGGGAGCATGCCCTCGGCGTCCATCTCGACCGGCACCGCGCGATAGCCGTTCTGGCGGATCGTGCTGATGCTCGTCAGAAAGCACGGGTCTTCGAGCGCCACCGCGTCGCCCCGAGTCAGCGCCTGGGCGAGCAGCCGCTCGACCGCGTCGACCGCTCCGGCCGTGACGGTGAGGCGGAACGGGCGCGGCTGATCCTGCTCGATCCATCGCGTTCCCCACTCAGCGAGACCGGAATCGACCGGCGGCTCGCCGTAGAGCACGGGCGTTGCGGGATCGAGCCGCGCCCGGGTCGGGTCGGGCAGGAACGCGGGATCGGGGTTGCCGTCTCCGGCGTCGCGCAGCACGGTGTCGTGAGCGAAGCCCTCTTCTTCGTACTCCGGATGGGGGTCGGCGACGACCGTTCCCGCGCGGCCCCGGCTCTCAGCGATGCTCGCCTGCACGAGCAAACGGTAGGCGGTCATCGCCGTGTTGCGATTGACTCCGAGCGCCTCGGCGAGCGCGCGGTATGGGGGCAGGGAGTCGCCGGCGTTCAGTTCGCCCTCGGCGATGAGCGCGCGAACACTCGCGGCGATCTCTTCAGCGGTGCTGCCCGATATTTCGCGCGCTGCGCCGCGGTCGCCGGTGCGATTCGCCATGGGCATCTCCTTTTGCGGATTCTCACGAGGACACTCCCCCGTTCTGACATGGATCATGTTATTCTTTGACCTATGTCAAATCAAGTCGATGATGCACTTCCGTCCCGCGACGCCTCGGCCGCAACCCGCGCGGTCGAGGTTCGCGCGCGGCCGAGAGGCCCTCTGATGGCTCACGACGGCGTCAAGCATCCGGCGAAGACCGCGTATGTGCTGCAGCACCTCGCGTTCGAAGACCTCGGCATTCTCGAGCCGATCCTGCGCGCACGCGGCTACGCGATCCGCGCGTTCGAGGCGGGAACCGTGCCCGAGATTCCGAGCAACCCCGAAAAAGACGATCTGCTGGTCGTGCTCGGCGGGCCGGTGGGCGTGTACGACGGGGCGCAGTACCCGTTCCTCCTCACCGAGAAGCTCGTCGTGGGGCAGTGGATCGCAGACGATCGCCCGATCCTCGGCGTCTGCCTCGGAGCCCAACTCATCGCCGATGAGCTCGGAGCCGCGGTCGCCGCGACCGGCCGCAAGGAGATCGGCTTCGCCCCGCTCACCCTCACCCCGGAGGGGCGAGCGAGCGTTCTCGCCCCGCTCGCGGCGGGCGATCCGGTGCCGGTGCTGCACTGGCACGGCGACCAGTTCGAGACACCTGCGGCCGGAGTGCGCCTCGCCGAGACCCCCGGCTTTCCGAACCAGGCCTTCGCCGTCGGAGCCCGCGTTCTCGGCCTGCAGTTCCACCTCGAAGCCGACCACCTGCGCATCGAGCGCTGGCTCATCGGCCACGCCGCCGAACTCGCCGCCGCCGGCATCGACCCGCGCACGATCCGCGACGACGCCCACCGGCACGGCCCGCGCCTCGCCGCCGCAGCCCGCGAGGTGTTCACCGGCTGGCTCGACGGCCTCACCCGCTGAAGCGGGTTCGAGGTGGCGATCCAACCGCTCGCATACCCGCCGCGAAGGGAGCAGCCGATGTCGAGCAGCCCGCTGCGGGCCGCGGAAATATCCCTGCCCGCGATCCGGCACAACATCGCCGCCCTGCGCCGCGTCACCGGGTCTGGCGTGATCGTCGTGGTGAAGGCCAACGCCTACGGGCACGGGGCCGCAATCGTCGCTCCCGTCGTGATCGACGCCGGGGCGGAAATGGTCGCTGTCGCGAGCCTCGACGAAGCCATCGCACTGCGGGAGACCGGGTTCACCGCCCCGCTCCTGTGCTGGCTCCACGGCGAACGCATCGACTACCGGGCCGCGATCCACCACGGCATCGACCTCGGCCTCAGCCGAGCCGAACAGGTGCGCGAACTCGCCACTACCGCCGCGAGCGCCACTCCCGCCGCCGCTGCGGGCAGCAGGGGCCGCGCCCGCGTGCAGCTCAAGCTCGATACCGGGCTCAGCCGCAACGATGCCGCCCCCGACACCTGGCACGGCCTCTTCGAGACGGCCGCCGCCGCGGAACGATCCGGCGCGATCCACGTCTCCGGCGTGTTCAGCCACCTCGCCAACGCCGGCCCCGCAGCAGATCGCGCGCAGGCCGCACGCTTCGACGCCGCAATCCGGTGCCTCCACGCACTCGGCGTGCGACCATCGCTTCGGCACCTCGCCGCGTCAGCCGCGACCCTCACCTCCCCGCACCTGCGCTACGACGCGGTCAGGGTCGGCCTCGCCGCCTACGGCCTCAGCCCCGTCGAAGACCGCAGCGCCCACGGGCTCGGCCTGCGGCCCGCGATGACGCTCGCCTCACAGATCGTCGCCCTGCGCCGCGTGCCCGCCGGAACCGGCGTCTCCTACGACCACACCCACGTCTGCGCACACGACACCGTGCTCGCCCTCGTGCCCATCGGGTACGCCGACGGCATGCCACGAGCCCTCAACGGCACCGGAGCCACCGTCAGCATCTGCGGCGAGCGCGCGCCCATCGTCGGCCGCATCGGCATGGATCAGTGCATCATCGACGTCACCCCCATCGCAGACCGGGTACGCATCGGCGAACGCGTCGTGCTCTTCGGCGACCCCGACTGCGGCCACCCCGCCGTCGAGGAATGGGCCGAACGCCTCCACACCATCAACTACGAAATCATCGCCGGAATCGGCCACCGCGTCCACCGCGTGCCGGTCTCGTGGTAGCTTGCCCACATGAACAGCACAGGCGAACCGATCCGGGCGAAGCACCTCGTCTTCGCGCTGGACTGCACGAACGCTCGCGAACTCGCGGAGTTCTACGCCCGGCTGCTCGGGTGGCAGGTGCGCACCTACGACTCTCCGGAGTGGGTGAGCGTGATCCCGCCCGAGGGCGAGCACGCCGCTTTCGAGATCGCCTGCCAGCAGATCGAGCAGTACCGCAGGCCGACCTGGCCCGAAGGCCCGGTGCCGCAGCAGGCTCACCTCGACTTCTGGGTCGATTCGATCGCGGAAGCGACACCGCTGGCGCTGGCAGCCGGAGCCGAGGTGCACCCCGAACAGCCGGGCGAGGGGTACAGCTGGAAGGTGTTCCTCGATCCCGTCGGCCACCTCTTCTGCCTCTGCGAGAACTGAGCGGGCTGCGCTGGGCCGATCCCTCGCCCGGTGGCACCGGGGGTTCTAGCCGGACCAGGGGGCGAGTTTGGCGGGGTTTCTCACGACCCACACGCTCTCGATCCCGCTCTCACCGAGTGCCACGGTGAGCACCGCGAACACCCGGTCGCCTGCGGTGGCGACGAGCCCGGGCTCTCCGTTGACGGTCTCCTCGCGAACGATCAGATCGGGTTGCCTGTCGAACACGCCGAGGAAGAACTCGGCGACCGAGGCGAGCTGACGGCAGGCCTGCGGGGTTCGCCCGACGATCTCCGCGATCTCGGCGAACGTGTATCACGTGAAGCACTGCCGCATCATGAGGCAGCCGACTATCTCCACGCTCGGCAGCCCCTTTGTGAGGCAATCAGCGCTATCGCCCGCTTCAGTTCGCAACGTAGACGTGCTGTCGACCGAGGTCGTCTCGTTCGGCGATATCGAGAAGCGCGGCCGCCATATCGGGAGCGGTGATGCTGAATCCGCCGCGCAACGCTTCCTCCCGGTCGAGGCGATAGCTCCCCTTGCCTGCGACGTTTCGGATTCGGGGCGCACGTATGGCCGTCCACTGCGCGCTGCCCTCCCAGAGCACGACATCCATGCGACGCATGTCGTCGTAGGTCGCTCCAAGAAACTTCTGCAGCAGGGGCAGCAGCAGGTGGAGCTTGAGCCAGCTCTGATGCGCCCAGTGCTCTGCAACCTCAGACGAGATCACGACGATTCGATGCACCTCACACTCCGCCATTCCTGCGAGCAGGTTCCGAGTACCGGCCGAATACAGCATTGTCGGCACCTTCGAGGCACCGATCCCGACCGCGCTGACCACCGCATCGACCCCCGCCAGCAGGGGCACGACCGCATCTGCATCTTCGATATCAACAGCAACCTCGACGAGCTTCGGATGCTCGATCCCGAGCTTTTCGGGAGTGCGGGCGACCGCCACTACCCGGTGCCCCCTGGCGAGAGCCTGTTCGACGACGCAGCTGCCAACCATCCCTGTCGCGCCTGCCACGAGAATCTTCATCGCGCACTCCTTACATCTCAGCGATACACTTACGGGAACATCCCATATCAAAATCATCCCGATTCGGGAATATATTATCGGAGTCGACTTGGGCAAGGACCTAGCGGCACAGGCACGTGCCGCACTGCAGCGGCAGCTTGTCATGGCGATCCTGAGCAACGAACGCGTCGCCAGGCAGCACGGCCTACTGGTGACAGACTTGCAAACACTCCACCTACTCGTACTCCGAGAGGATGCGCGTACGCCTCGGCGGATCAGCGACGTGACCGGGATGCCGACAAGCACGGTTACCAAACTCATCGACCGCCTGGAAACGGCAGGATATGTGCGCCGCGCCGCCGATCCCTCAGACCGAAGAAAGACGGTTCTAGAGCTTGTTCCCGAAAACATCGCTCCACTGAACGCGCTCTACGGGCAGGCCGACGACGATTTCGACGCGCTCAGCAACAGGTTCTCCGCCGATGAGCTGCGTATCGTCGTTCGCTACCTGGAGGCCGTGAGCGATTTCTACGCAGACGCGGACGACCTCCCGCCGTTCCCCGAAAAGAAGCCGTGACGCGCGGCGAAGCCTCGCGATGACGCGGTCAGCATGACCAGGGCCGCCCGTTTTCGCGTTTCGCACGGAACCCGCTAAGCTGTAACTCGCGTGAAAAACGCAATCGGGATGTGGCGCAGCTTGGTAGCGCACGTCGTTCGGGACGACGGGGTCGCAGGTTCAAATCCTGTCATCCCGACCATAACCGGCTTATTCAAACCATTGGCTTGAGTAAGCCGGTTTTTGTGTTCGAGGGAATTTCCTGCGGTGCTTGTAGCAGCATCGCAGCCATCGGAGCTGCTGTCGTTGCTGCGGTGGTGCGCTTGCCAGTCGTGAAGGGTCTGGTTGATCTCTGTCCGGTCGCCTTTGAGGTAGAGGTCATCTTCTACTACCTCAATGATGAGACGACTGAAGAGTGCATGAAGGAGCGCGCGGCGTCCGGTGTCTGATACCCCGTCGTAGAGATCATTGGGAGCTTCGAGCAGGTCGATATAGGCGTTGATTTTCTCCGCCCCGGTGCGGAGACGGTCAGCGGTCTGGCCGAGTTTTTCCTTGACCGCACCCTTTTGAAGGGTGACGGCTTCGAGACGTTCACGGAGCTTGTCGCTGTTGATGGTGCCTCCGGCGGCAAGGTCAATGAGACGTTCTTCTTGGTCTTCGAGCTTGCGGAGCTGAGCGCGGAGGGCGTCTTTTTGTTCTTGGTCGGCTGCTTGCATGCTGGTGAGTGCGTGGCGTACTTCTTTTCGGAGATCATCGAGTTCGCTTGAATCGAAGCGTTCGGCGGCAACGGTGCGAGCGACGGCGGCTTCGATGTCATCTACTCGAACGGTACGCATATTGCAGAGGCCGCGTTGTTTGGCGGTGCAGACGTAGTATTCGTAGGTGCCGCCGTTGCCTTTGTTCTGGGAGTACACCAGTCGGCTCGTGCGGCCAGCTTCGTGACATTCGCCGCAATGCAGCAGACCACGCAAGAAGTGGAAATGGATGCGGTCACGGTCACCACGACGGTTGCGTCCGTCGAGGATGGTCTGGACAGCGAGGAACAGCTCTTTAGAAATGAGTGGTGTGTGACGTCCGGCGTAGAGCTTCCCTTTGTAGCGGAGGACGCCGGTGTAATACGGATCACGCAAGATAACGGCAAGCTGGCTACTGGAGATCGGGCGTTCTGGGCGCTTGGAGGTGCCGCGGGTCGTCAAGCCCTGATCTTCCAGCATTCCTTGTAACTGTGTGACGGAGTACTGGCTAGTGGCATACTGCTCAAACGCCCAACGGATCAAGGGAGCGCGAGCTTTATCGATGCTGATGGTGTTGACGAGCCGACCATCGAACTCGAGGCGGTCGTTGATGTAGCCGAGTTTGGCACGCCCAACCGTGCCGCCGCGTTCGACCTTGTGTGCCATTTTGATCTTGATGTCGTCACCGCTCATACGTACTTGGAGTTCGTTGACAACATCGGTGATGGCTTCCATGGCGTCGCCCATGTAGCCATCACCGAAGTTCTCTTTCGCGGAGATGAGTTCGATGCCCTTTTCGCGGAGCTGACGCTTGACGATGGCGGCGTCCAGATGGTTGCGGAATACGCGAGAGCGCATATAGAGGATGACGTAGCGGACGTTCGGGTGCTTCTCCAGATAGCGCAGTAGCTTCTTGAAATCCGGGCGTTTGTCGATGCTCTGTCCGGAGTAACCTCGGTCGACGAACTCCGCGACGATGCGTGAGCGTAGTTCAGCAGCTTTCTTCGCTCCCCATTCCCGCTGCGTGGCGATGCTGTTGCCGTCTTCATCGACATCGGCGCCGGTGTTCAGCTGCCGTGACGTCGATACTCGCAAGTACGTAACTGAATCGCCGACAAGGGTCTCATCTGGTTCGAGGATGTTTTCTTGGCTCAGATGCTCAAGCCCCGTGATGGAGGTCAACGTCGGTTCGGAGAACATGACATTTCTTGGTTCAGGTGCGACATCGTTCATTGTTACTTTTCTCCTTCCTGCCCGTGCTTTTCGAGGGGTGGGGCTTTACCCGGTCTTCCATTGACGCTCTCTTCGGCGACGAAGTCCAGACATCTGGCGATGCGGAATTGTCATCGGACGAGTGGATATTTTGCCGCGCGCGCGTAGCAAGGTGAAGCTATCGGTAGAAGACGTGGTGCCAGCCGTCGAGTTCGACAATGCTGTACACCTCTCGGAGATGCTGCTCCAACGCATCTCGATTCCAATCCAGAAAGGCGGCATCGATGCCCGGTGTGCTGCGGAGCTTCTGGCGTGCTTGCTTCCATTCGAGGGCGTCGAGTTCGTCGTCGATCAGTTGGTCGATCTGCTCCCATGAACCGGAGTACACATCTCCAAATTGATTGAGGACGGAGGCGTCTGCGGCGGATACGTCATCGAGGAGAAGGAACGCTGCGAACGGTGTGCCGTGACGCGCCAGCCCTTCGTGGATGCGCTGCTTTTCTGCCTCGCTCGTTGATCGACCAGTGATTTCCAGGACGGCCAGTTTTGACTCGTCGCCCGGAAGAAGCTGCGGCGGTATGTCTTCATGCCATTCGTCGTGTTTCGGCTGTCTATTCGGTTCCATTTCGTTCCTCCTTTCGTTTGGTTTGGGGTGGGCGGAGTCAGTGGGTGCTGGCTCCGCCCGTCGGGTGTGCTGCTGGTCACCAGTGGAAGACCACGATGGCGCCGGTGTCGAGTTCGACAATGCGCAGCTCCTCCTCGAGACGCTTCCGAACGGCGTCCTCGTTCCACGTCAGGAGAGGAGTGTCGACGGTTCGTGAATACTGACCCTCTGGGGGTCTCGGAAAATTGACCCCTCCACGATTCTTGGAGGGTGATCAGAATGGAAGACTGGGCAGAGATCCGCCGTATGCATCGGGCCGAGG